>CAIUAO010000100.1 GCA_903897155.1 uncultured Actinomycetes bacterium
GCCGTCGCAGATAGCAAGATCAATCATGGAGTCGCCAACTACTTTAAGAAGGAATAGTTCACCTGATCCCACAAGGGACTCAGGTAGCGGGTAGACCTCTTCGATATGTTGCTCGGCGAGGATCGGCCCGCCGGCTGCGATGCGGCCTACTAAAGGAATATTGACTGTGCGCTCAGGGGTGATGGCATCTTCACTTTCAACGATCTCAAAGGCGCGGCCTTTGGTGGCGTCTTTGCGGATATAGCCCTTCTCCACTAACGCATCGATCTGATAGCTGACCGAGGCAGAGGAGGCTAGGCCTGCGGCCTCACCGATCTCACGCATGGAGGGCGGATAGCCGTTTGTTTCGATGGACTCCTTGATGACGTCCAGAATCAGCTTCTGGCGGGAAGAAAGCTCGTTTTCACTCATAAGAGAAGGGTAGGGCAAAAATCGAAAAAAGTCGAACAAATGTTCGTTTTTCACTTGCCTTGTGTCGGTGGGAGGGGGTATGGTTTCCTATAGAACAGATGTTCGAACGCCAGACTATCCCCGGTCAGGCCCAGAAGGCACTGTTTGTAGGAGTAAGAAATGGCAACAAAATTAACACCTCGCGGTAAGAACGTTGTGCGAGGCACAACGCTTCTATCGCTATTGATAGTAATTGGCGCTGGTTTTAGCGCAGTTGGTAATGCATCTGAAAAGGTCATTGGCTCAACACCTGCTACAAGTGGTTATACAAAGCTTGTTGTGGCCCCTGGTGAGACCCTCTGGTCAGTCGCTTCTATGGTCGCAGGTTCAAGATCGGTAAATCAGGCCGAGCAAGAGATCATCGATGCCAATAACCTCACCTCTCCTGATCTTTCAGCAGGTATGCGTATTTGGGTGCCATCTAAGTAATTTGTGGTTATCCTTTACTTATGGCAAGTAAGGTAAAGGGTAAGAGCAAGAAAGCTGCCTCCACAGGAGGCGCTACGCGCCGCGGGCGCACCCGAACATCTCGGCTAAGTTCACAGCATCAAGTAACTATTCCGGTAGATGTGCTTCGGGAAGCAGGTTTTGTTGTGGGGGATGAATTGGTCTTTGAAGTACGTGAGGGGGTAGTAGTTCTCTCTGCGCCCGAGAGTCCCGAGAGTAATCAGCGCCATATGCTCTGCGGAGCTGCTGGAGATGCGTTTAAGGGCTTTGATTGGGATAAGGAACGGCTTTCTTCATGGCCGGAATAGTTCTCGATACATCAGCGCTTATTGCTTATATCGATCCCCACCACCAGCATCATAAAAAAATTAGCGAACAGATGAAGAGCACACGAATAGATTTTTATATCTCTGCTGTTACCTATATTGAATTGATGTCAGGAGCGAGTAAGACCGGAATTGCAGATCTCATCGAAAGAGGCTTATTTCATCTTGTCAGCGAAGTCGTGCCTGTAGACCTTGCTATCTCAAAGGTCGCTGTTGAGGCGCGGATCAGATGTGGCCTGAAAGTGCCTGATGCGATCATCTCGGCAACCGCCTCTCATAAGAGCGCCCAGTTATGGACAAGTGATAAGGCGCTTGCCAAGGCTCATCCTGGGGCGAGATATCTGCTCCAGGCTTAGTTACAGCACTGTTCACCTGCGACACGCCGCGCAGGTTCCTTTAAACCCTCAACTGCGGGTGTACGGTTGGCACAACATCTAGGGGTAGAGCGCGATTTATGTTCCATAAGTTGTGGTTTTACGCTAATGTCGCCCTCTCGCACAAATCTTGGAATATAAGGAGAAATACCGATGATCTGCCCGTTCTGCCGTAACGATGACTCTAGGGTCGTTGATTCACGCCCAGCAGATGAAGGCACCTTGATCCGCCGCCGCCGTGAATGCACGGGATGTGGCCGCCGGTTCACAACATCTGAAACCTCCGTATTACTCATTATTAAGCGTTCAGGGGCAACAGAGCCATTTAGCCGGGAGAAGGTGATCGCTGGTGTGCGCAAGGCATGCCAAGGCCGCCCCGTCGATGATGATGATCTAGCCCTCTTGTCCCAACGCGTTGAAGAGTCTCTTCGCGCCGATGGCCAAGCAGAGGTAGAAGCACAAGAAGTTGGAATGGCGATCCTCGCGCCACTCCGAGAGCTAGATGAGGTCGCTTACCTACGATATGCCTCTGTATATCGTAACTTTGCCTCCTTGGAAGATTTCGAAGGTGAGATCGCACTTCTCCGCGCCGCTCCTTCAAATAAACAATCAAGTAATCAGTACAGCACTACAAGTTCTACAAACAATTCACAAACGCTTTCATCATCATCTAAATAAGGAGAAACAAGTATGTCTATCGTCAATCGCCCAGCTGGTGCCGATACTTCTGCGAAGAAGAACGTTGGTAAGGGCCTCAAACTTGAACGCATCTACACAACACCAGGCGTTCATCCATATGACGAAGTGACATGGCAGCACCGCGATGTTGTTCAGACAAACTGGAAATCTGGCGAAGTGATCTTCGAACAAAAGGGCGTTGAATATCCTGACTTCTGGTCAGTGAACGCATCAACAATTGTGACCACCAAGTACTTCCGCGGAGCTCTTGGTCATGAGAACCGTGAGTGGTCTCTCAAGCAAGTTATTGACCGCGTTGTATTGACATATACAAAGGCTGGAAAAGAATTCGGATACTTTGCAACAGATGCTGATGCAGAGATCTTTGAACATGAGCTCACATGGATGCTTATGCACCAAGTCTTCTCATTTAACTCACCTGTCTGGTTTAACGTGGGAACAAATGCCCCACAACAAGTTTCAGCATGCTTCATCCTTTCAGTAGATGACACCATGGATTCCATCCTGAACTGGTACCGCGAAGAAGGATTCATCTTCAAAGGCGGATCAGGAGCAGGACTTAACCTCTCACGTATCCGTGGTTCAAAAGAGCTTTTGAAGTCTGGCGGAACAGCTTCAGGTCCCGTTTCATTTATGCGCGGCGCAGATGCATCTGCTGGAACAATCAAGTCAGGCGGAGCAACTCGCCGGGCAGCAAAGATGGTTGTGCTAGATATTGATCATCCAGATATCGAAGAGTTCATTGAGACAAAGGTTCGCGAAGAAGACAAGATTCGCGCTCTGCGCGATGCTGGCTTTGATATGGATCTTGGCGGAAAAGACATTATTTCTGTGCAATACCAGAATGCAAATAACTCAGTACGCGTATCAGACAAGTTCATGCGCGCTTATGAGAACGGTGAGCAATTTGGTCTCGTTGGCCGCGCATCAGGAGATGTCATTGAGTCAGTAGATGCAAAGGCGCTCTTCCGTAAGGTTGCAGAAGCTGCGTGGGCATGCGCCGATCCAGGAATTCAATATGACGACACCATCAATGATTGGCACACAAACCCAGAGACAGGTCGCATCAACGCCTCTAACCCTTGCTCTGAGTACATGTCACTTGATAACTCATCATGTAACTTGGCATCACTGAACTTGATGAAGTTCTTGCAAGCAAATGGTTCTTTTGACACAAAGAACTTTGTGAAGGCAACAGAGCTCATCATCACAGCGATGGATATCTCCATCTGCTTCGCAGATTTCCCAACAGAGCCAATCGGTGAGACAACACGTAATTACCGTCAACTTGGAATTGGTTATGCAAACCTCGGCGCACTCCTTATGGCATCAGGCCTTGCATATGATTCAGATGGCGGACGCCAACTTGCTGGCGCGATCACATCAGTATTGACCGGTGTTTCATATCGCCGCGGAGCAGAACTTGCCGGG
The DNA here is from genome assembly GCA_903897155.1 of uncultured Actinomycetes bacterium. Taxonomy (GTDB): domain Bacteria; phylum Actinomycetota; class Actinomycetes; order Nanopelagicales; family Nanopelagicaceae; genus PALSA-747. The sequence continues at coordinate 3,728 of CAIUAO010000100.1, forward strand.
ATCGTTGGTCCTTATGCAGGTTATGCACGTAACGCAGCAGCGCACACACGCGTCATGCAGAAGCATGCAAATGCTTCAGCATCAGCTCGCTCAGTATCAACACTGGATGAAGATGTCTGGAAGGTTGCTAACGCTGAGTGGACAAAGGGCTTAGAGATTGGCGCAAAGAACGGCTGGCGCAACGCGCAAGCATCTGTTCTTGCACCAACTGGAACCATCGGTTTGATGATGGATTGCGACACAACAGGTATTGAGCCAGATCTTGCTCTTGTGAAGTTTAAAAAGCTTGTCGGCGGCGGTTCTATGCAGATTGTGAACCAGACAATTCCTATGGCTCTTCGCAAGCTCGGTTACGCAGAAGAGACAGTAGAAGCAATCGTTGAATACATCGCAGCAAACGGAAACGTTGTGGACGCTCCAGGACTTAAGACAGAGCACTACGACATCTTCGACTGCGCAATGGGTAAGCGTTCCATTAGCGCAATGGGTCACGTTCACATGATGGCTGCATGTCAGCCATTCCTTTCAGGTGCTATCTCAAAGACAGTGAACTTGCCTTCAGATGCCACAGTAGAAGAGATCGAAGAGGTCTACTACGAAGGTTGGAAGCTTGGACTTAAGGCACTTGCTGTTTACCGTGACAACTGCAAGGTGGGACAACCACTTTCAGATGGAAAGGGCGATAACAAGGGCGTTGATTCAAATGTATCTGCAGGCCCAGCACATGCTGAGCGCAAGCGTCTACCTAAGTCTCGTCCATCAATGACAACATCATTTTCTGTTGGAGGCGCTGAGGGTTACATGACCGCTGGTGCTTATGCTGATGGCGCACTCGGTGAAGTCTTCCTCAAGCTTGGTAAGCAAGGTTCAACTCTTGCCGGCGTCATGGATGCATTCTCGATCGCAGTATCTATCGGTCTTCAATACGGAGTACCACTAGAGACATTCGTCGAGAAGTTCACCAACCTACGCTTTGAACCAGCAGGCATGACAGATGATGCTGATGTTCGTATCGCGCAATCAATGATGGATTACATCTTCCGCCGCTTGGCGCTGGACTATCTACCATTTGAAACACGCAGCGGTATGGGTCTTTACACAGCCTCAGAGCGCGCACGCGCTTTGGAATCTGGTGAATACACACAAGATGAAACAGCAGCCCCAAAAGCAGTAGCTGCTCCTGCGGCAGCGCCTGTGGTTGTAAAAATTGAGGCTAAGCCAGCAGTAGATAACACCGCTGGTGTTGGTTCATCAATGGAACTCTTTGAAAAGATGAGCGGACAATCATCTGACGCTCCACTATGTATGACATGTGGAACCAAGATGCGTATGGCTGGAAGCTGTTTCGTCTGCGAAGGTTGCGGAAACACATCTGGTTGTTCTTGATCTGCCAATAACATTTCTCACTTGCCAGGTTTGAAAAAAACCCTATAGTGGGCAGATAAGGAACAGGGAGATAAATCCCCGCCCCTTATGCTTCAAAGTAGTTAAACGTTCGTTTTACGAGTCTGGATCACCGTTATCGCGGTGATCCTTTCGTATTTGTGCAGTGAATAAAATAATAAAAATGATTTGACAGATCTATAAAAGCGGGAATACTCGCAAGTGCTGCAAAAGTAATTTTGCAGTGACCACATCGCCCTAAATTGGATGGATAGCCCACAAAATGCGATCGCGTTTGCGACCCATCCACTCTGGTAGAAAGCGTGCACTTGCTTTGGTTGTCAATCAGCTGGAAGTTCAGCTTGGAGGAAGATTTACCGACTAACGAAAGCAAGTGAACGTCATGATGTGGGTAAGCACCGATAGGGTGCACAAGTGAGCACAGAGAAGAATCAACAGATGAAGTTGGTTCAAGAGGCGTTAGATGCCGCAGTTGTTGCTATTGGTGGGCAAGCTAGAGAAGGCCAAATTGAAATGGCTGAAGCAGTTGCTAATGCGTTAACTGATCGCCATCACTTACTTGTCCAAGCAGGAACAGGAACGGGTAAATCACTTGCTTATTTAGTGCCGGCGATTGTTCACGGCAAAAAAGTATTAGTAGCAACAGCAACCCTTGCACTCCAACGCCAGCTCGTCGAACGCGATCTACCAAAGATTAAGCCAGCACTTGAAAAAGTACTCAAGCGCGATCTCACCTTTGCTGTGTATAAGGGCGTTGGAAATTATCTTTGCCTGCAGAAAATGAACGGGGCGATCTCTGATCCAGATGGTGAAATCTTGATGGAGATAGGAGCACTTGAGAAAGATCAGAAGCGACTTCGCGCATGGGCCCAGACCCCAGGTGTAAGCGGAGATAGAGATGATGCCCCTGATGTTGACCGAAGAGTTTGGTATGCCAACTCTGTTTCAGGAAGAGAGTGCATCGGTAAAGATGAGTGCACCTTTGGTTCTCAGTGCTTTTCTGCAAATGCTAAAGCCAAAGCACAGACTGCAGATGTTGTCGTGACAAACCACACCCTTCTAGCAATTGAGATCGTTGATTCTCATCCGATCTTGCCTGAGCGAGATGCCATTATTTTGGATGAAGCGCATGAATTTATGGATCGCACCACCCAGGCAGTGACAGAAGAACTCACTGCAGGGGGAGTAGAGCGCGCAGCAAAGATGGCGGCAAAACATATGCCAAATAAAACAACGCTTGCCTTTGCTAAAGCAGCAGATGAATTTGCCGAAGCAATCGGAGATTTTGCAAAAGATGTCCGCGTTGATCCAACTAGAGCAGGCCGCCTTCCCGAGCTTCCATCATCACTTGTTTCTCCTATTCGAAAAGTAAAAGAAGCATCTGCTGCTGTTATTGCGTTGATTCAGGCAGATTCAGATGTGATTGATCCAGATGCGATGGCGCAAAGAGCGAGAGTAAAAGGCGCAACAAACGAGGTGCAGCAGATCGCATCCAAGATGCTTAGGCCCGGGGCTCACCAAGTAATGTGGTTTGAGCCGAGCTTTTCTACTTTGTATTTAGCGCCTTTGGCCGTCTCAGGAGTTCTGCGCGCAAATCTTTTGACCCAATCTCCGGTCATTGCCACATCTGCAACGCTGACCATTGGTAAATCTTTTGACGCGATTGCAAAGTCGATTGGATTTGTTGTGGGAAGTGAAGTGGAGGAAGAAGAGAGTGAAGCGCAAAATGGCGAGATAGATCCAGCAAATGTGCAGATGCTAGATGTTGGCTCTCCCTTTGATTTTGCTGCGCAAGGAATGCTCTATCTGCCCCGTCATATTCCAGAACCCGGAAGAGATGGACCAAGTCTGGATGCACTTACTGAACTCGGTGAACTCATTGAAGCAGCCGGTGGTCGCACACTTGCCTTGTTCTCTTCGTGGCGCGGAGTGGAGATGGCAGATGAACATCTACGAAAAGTTCTTGCTGATTTAAAGCTGCCGATCATTACACAAAAGCGAGGCGATTCTGTTGGGCCACTTGTTGAACGCTTTGCCAAGGATCCCTCATCCATACTTTTAGGAACCATCGGTTTATGGCAAGGCATCGATGTTCCAGGGCCCTCCTGCACACTTGTTGCCATTGATCGCATTCCTTTTCCTCGTCCAGATGAACCTGTTATGGCAGCGCGCTCTGCTGAAGCAGATGCGGCAGGGGGAAGTGGCTTTATGCAGGTATCACTGCCAAGAGCAGCGCTGCTACTTGCTCAAGGAACAGGAAGACTTATTCGCTCACTTGATGACAGGGGAGTGGTTGCGATCTTAGATTCACGCATTGTTACTAAACAATATGGCTCAACGTTATTGAACTCTATGCCGCCTTTTTATCGCACGTCAGATGGCGCAGTTATTCGAGATGCTTTGAAGCGTTTAAATCAACAATTTACTGAGCAGGGCGTGTAGCTCAGGCCAACTGCGTCCAAAAGAAGGATGCAGCTCTTTGTTCATTACTTCATCAAATTTAATCCAAGCAACTTCTAAAGATTCATCATTCATCTCATGGGCAACAAGATCTGGATGAGCTTTTGCAATGATGGTGTCATAGCGCCAAGTCGTGTGGTCATCGCTATAGGTCATGATCGTTTCCAGCAGCGTTCCATCAATGCCGATCTCTTCTTCTGCTTCTCTAATTGCTGCCTCTAAGACGTTTTCATGAGAGTCGCGGGCTCCTCCTGGAATTCCCCATGTGTCACCGTTATGCACCCAAGGGGCGCGGTGCTGTAATAAAACTGCGCCATCTCTTATAAGAAGTAAACCTGCAGCCCCGTGCACTCCCCAGTGTTTGCTTCCGCAATCACACTGGATCCAGCCATCACCATCTCTATGTGCCACGCCTCTAGAGTGTCACTTTTTACACAATCGCGCATGATCCACAGAGGCGTGCTTCTTGAAGTTTTGGTGAATCTCATCTGGCTTACCTTCACCTCATGTTCCTTATGGCAGCACTCATCATGGCTGGTTCCTGTAACGGGGGACCGTGCGTGAATGTCTATACAGATCCAACAACAAATCAGATTGTGATAACCGCTAATCAAAATATGCCTGGCAGCGCTCCTAAACCAAAGAGAATCTACCCGCCAAGACCATATGTCTATAGACCCAGACCAAAACCAGTCTGGGTTCCATACGCAGTAAAAACTGTTGTGCACAAAGCTGCTCCAAAGAAGAAACCAGCGCCATCACTTACTGCAGCAGTAAATCTTTCTGATCAGATAACAAAACTTCTGCCGGGAAATCATCTGCTCTATCAACCGGGCACTGATCCTTTAAGTGGCGTGCCGATTTACTTCTGGTCTGATGCATCATCAATTTTTCACATGGTGACATCGATTCTAGGAATTGGCGTGCAAGTCAACCTAGTACCTGCATTTACCTGGGACTTTGGTGATGGCAGCGCCTCTGTAACAACAAGTACTGCAGGTGGGCCATATCCCAATCAAACAGTTACTCACACATATAAAAAATCTGGCTACTACAGCGCAAATCTCACCATCTCATGGGCAGGTACATGGGCCGCCCAAGGCTCGGTACTTCCAGTACTGGGAGGGGCGATCGTGCAGAACATGAGCGAGCAGATCAATGTAGGCGCAGGCCCAACATCGCTTCGTAATTAATAATAATTCATAACTATCAACAGGAGTCTTTCATGCACATCTCACTCATCGTCGTTGCTTTGATGATCATCCTTCGAGGCAAAGTAAAGCAATGACAACACTTACCTCACCTCATGATCTACTTGCAGCAGTCCCTTTTCTTATTGGTTATCACCCAGTTAATTCACTTGTTGTTATCGCCTTAAGCGATGATGCGATCGGTATGGCGATGAGGGTTGATTTCCCAGGAGAGCCTGCTGTTCTTGCTGCGCATCTGGTTCACCAAAAAGCAGAGGCAGCGATCATCGTTGCTTATCTGCCAGAAGGCTCACCCTGTGATGATCAGACAGTTGCTATGCAAGAGGCAATAAAAGCTCGAGGAATTGATATTAAAGAGTGCATTCAAGTGGTGGGCGATAGATATCGCTCAACAATCTGCCCGGATATATCTTGCTGTCCACTAGAAGGTAGCCAAGTGCCAGAGATCTCTGATTCTCTGATCGCTGCCGAGCAGGTTGCACTAGGTAAACCACTTCCCTTTGCTGGGATTAATCAGATGCGTTTATCACTTTCTGCTGAACCTAGGGATTTAGAGCTCATACGCGCGACTACACAGATTGCAGATATTAATTACGAAGATGCTGGGGCAATACTTTTACAGCGCGAAGGGGCCTATGCCGTAGACAGACTTGTTGCGCAGTTTATGGAGAAGGGAATCTGCCACGATAAGGAACTTATTGCCTTAGTTCTTGTTCGTTTACTTGATCTGCAGGTAAGAGATTATGCAATGGGTATTACAACAGAGCAGAACGAGAAAGCGCTCTGGGCGATGTGGCGATGGCTGCTACGCATTGCACCGCGCGGCTTTGTTGCACCTGTTGCAACACTCTTTGCCACGATGACATATGAAAGAGGAGATGGCGCACTTGCCCAAAGAGCACTTGAGCGTGCCTTTGAAGATGATGGTAAATACCAAATGGCAAAGCTACTTCGCCGTACCTTTGCAGCAGGCTGGCCCGCTCATTCCTTCACACAGATGAGGAATGAACTACACCCCAAGATATGCGCCGCGCTATTTGGGTGACTTTTAAAGTTTGAGGAGTAGCATCAAACTATGATCGTCGGGGTATTAAAGGAAATAAAAAATAACGAATTTCGCGTTGCCCTTACTCCATCTGGCGCACATGGCTTAGCTGCGCAGAACACAGTACTTGTTGAAAGCGGAGCAGGGCTAGGTTCTGCCATCACAGATGCAGATTATGTAGCAGCAGGTGCGCAGATTGTTTCTAGCGCCGATGAAGTATGGGAACGCTCAGAGATGATCATGAAGGTCAAAGAGCCTGTTGCTTCTGAGTACCCAAAGATGGGCCAAGGACAGATTCTTTTTACTTACCTGCATCTTGCCGCTGATAAGCCGCTCACACTGGCTCTTATGGAGCAAGGTGTAACAGCGATTGCATATGAAACAGTTGAAGTAAACAAACATCTTCCTCTTCTTGCTCCTATGTCTGAAGTTGCAGGACGTATGTCTATTCAAGTCGGCGCCGCTGCTTTGCAGCGGCCAGCAGGTGGACGCGGGGTACTTCTTCCTGGAGTTCCTGGAGTGCGCCCAGGCAAGGTTGTTATTTTGGGCGGGGGAGTTGTTGGTGTTGCCGCAGCGACCATTTCTCATGGCATGCATGCTGATGTAACAGTCTTGGATCTAAATCTCACCAGACTTGGAGAGATCGATCAGATCTTTGCAGGACAGGTCAAGACAATTGCTTCTTCTGCCTATGAAATTGAGCAGCATCTGATGGAAGCAGACTTAGTTGTGGGAGCAGTACTTGTTCCAGGAGCAAAGGCGCCCAAGCTTGTGACAAATGCACTGGTTGCCAAGATGAAGCCAGGATCTGTTCTTGTTGATGTTGCCATCGATCAAGGTGGATGCTTTGAAGATTCACATGCAACAACACATGCTGATCCAACATTTAAGGTGCACGAGTCATTATTTTATTGTGTGGCAAATATGCCCGGAGCAGTTCCAGCAACGTCTACCTACGCACTTGCCAATGCAACGATTGGTTATGCCATTGCTATTGCAAATAAAGGCTGGGAAAAAGCGATCGGTGAAGACCCAAGCCTTGGTTATGGCCTCAACGTTCACGATGGTCAGATTCGATATGCAGCGGTAGCTAAAGCGCATAATTTGTAGGAGTAATCTATCTACCTATGTGTGGTCGCTTTGCAGTTACAAGTAACGCTCTTGATATTGCTTTAGAGTTTGAGGCAAGTGATAAAGAGCTCCCTGTTTTGCCTGTGGACTGGAATATCTCTCCGACTAAGCC
>CAIUAO010000101.1 GCA_903897155.1 uncultured Actinomycetes bacterium
ATAGCGTTCTTGACGATCCAGGCTGTTCCACTCGGCCCACCATTGAGCAAGATAGATGCGGCAAAGAACGCTGCAACTAAGGCTCCACTGGCATAGATTCTGCGGGAATTTCTCTGTATAAATTTCTGATAATCGATCATAGGAGATTAATAGCGCAGTTAGGACAATTATGGATTTCTCTATCCACAGGTAATTATTGATAGATGATCATCCTTTTGGATGATTTTTTTGCCACGATAGTTTGCGATATTTCATTTATGGAAAACCTCATATACGCAAGATCAGTCGCACATTCACTACCTGGAAATCTATATCCAAGTCCTAATTATCTTTCAGACCCTATGCTCAACCTTGATGGTCCACTAATCCAGATTAATTTGCCTGTAGAAAATAGAGGTAATGGCGGTCATAAGTTATTTCTGGTTCCAAAACCAACAGAGGGTAGTGAATACCCAGATGATCAGGACACTTCACGTAAGCCTTCATATCGAAGTGAGTTACCACCACTTCAAGAAACGATTACCCGTTATGTCTTAGGGGTAGTTGAAATTTGGGGCGGAAGACGCCAACCCATGCAATTGGCAAGGCTCTCACATAGAAGTGTCTACGCGACTCTTCTTACTATGGCAGGTGAAAAACGAGAGATACCAAAAATTAGGAAGGTATACATCTCAGAGCCAATTGAAGGAGTAGCTGAAACTACTGTCACGCTTCGCTTTAATGAACGTGTGCGATCACTTGTGATGCGCTTTGAGGGAGCCGATAAGCGTTGGCTCTGTACCGAACTTGCTTTGGTTTAGATAATTATGCGGCGCCGTGGCAGCGCTTATATTTACGACCAGAGCCGCAAGGGCAAGGTGCATTCTTTGATGTTCCGCCCTCGTTCACAACCTCGCCATCAACATCTGCAGCTGTATAACGTAATTGTTCATTTGCAACTGGCTTTGGAGCCTCAAGGCCAGGGGCTTGAATAACTTGTGTTCCATCTTCTTGCTCGATATTTACATCAACATGGAAAAGAAGTCCTACTAACTCTTCTTTAATCGCATCCATCATGGCAGCAAAGAGGTCATATCCTTCTTTTTGATACTCAACAAGTGGATCACGTTGAGCCATTGCGCGAAGACCAATACCTTCTTGCAGATAATCCATCTCATAAAGATGTTCACGCCATCTGCGATCGAGCACAGATAGAAGTACTTTTCGCTCTAGTTCGCGCATAACATCTGGAGTTAGATCAGTTTCACGCTTTGAATATTGATTACGCGCATCATCTAGCACTTTGCCAAGGATGAAATCAGAATCAAGTCCTTCCTTTCCACCAACTTCTGCAGCAAGTGCTTCTGGTGTGAATGAAATGGGGAATAGAGTATTAATTGCTTGGAATAAAGTATCAAGGTCCCAATTCTCTGGAAATCCCTCTGCAGTTGCTCCATCGACGTATGCGGTGAGCGTATCGGTCATAAAGTTTTGAACTTGCTCTTTAATGTCAGCCCCTTCAAGGACCTCACGGCGCTCACTATAAATAACTTCGCGTTGGCGGTTCATCACATCGTCATATTTAAGAACATTCTTACGCATTTCAAAGTTCAATGACTCCACTTGAGTTTGTGCTGAGCGAATAGCGTTCGAGACCATCTTTGATTCGATAGGAACCTCATCGCCAACACCTGCAGCGCCCAAGAAACGTTCAACTAAACCTGAGTTAAAACGACGCATCAAATCATCTTGAAGTGAGAGATAGAAGCGAGATTCACCAGGATCGCCTTGACGACCTGAGCGACCACGCAACTGATTATCAATGCGTCTTGATTCGTGGCGTTCGGTACCTAATACATACAAACCACCAGCTGCCACAACAGTTTCGTGTTCTAAAGTAACTGCAGCTTTTTGCTTTGCAATCTCCGCTGGCCATGCTGCTTCATACTCTTCTGGAGTATCAGCAGGATTTAAACCATTCTTTTGTAATTCAAAATCAGCCATAAATTCTGGGTTACCACCGAGCATGATGTCGGTACCGCGCCCAGCCATATTAGTTGCAACTGTCACTGCGCCAACTGTTCCGGCGCGAGCAATCACAGCTGCTTCCCTCTGATGCTGCTTAGCATTGAGAACTTCGTGCCTTACGCCACTGCGAGTGAGAATCTGTGAAAGTTCTTCTGACTTTTCAACTGAAACAGTACCAACCAATACAGGTTGGCCTTTCTTATGTCTTTCAACAATATCGGCGGCAACTGCTTGGAATTTTGCTGCTTCACTTTTATAGATTAAATCTGATTGATCATCACGTGCAGTTGGTTTATTTGTTGGGATTGGAATGACACCAAGTTTGTAGATCTGCATAAATTCTGCAGCTTCTGTCATCGCTGTTCCCGTCATTCCTGAGAGCTTTTTATATAGGCGGAAATAGTTCTGGAGCGTAATTGTCGCGAGGGTTTGATTCTCATCCTTGATTTCAATGCGCTCTTTTGCCTCAAGTGCTTGGTGAAGGCCTTCGCTATACCTACGACCAGAAAGCATGCGCCCAGTGTGTTCATCAACAATGAGCAGCTCGCCATTCATCACTACATAATCTTTATCACGCTTAAAGAGTTCTTTTGCTCTTATTGCGTTGTTCAGATAGCCAATCATTGGGGTATTAGCTGCCTCATATAAATTTGTAATTCCAAGAGAGCTTTCGACCTTGGTGACGCCTTCATCTACAACACTTACAGTCTTTTTCTTCTCATCAATCTCATAATGAACATCACGCTGCATTTGATTTACTAAATTAGCAAATTCAACGTACCACTTGGTTGCTTTATCAGCAGGACCACTAATGATGAGCGGTGTCCGTGCCTCATCAATTAAAATCGAGTCAACTTCATCGACAATTGCAAAGTTATGTACTCGTTGTACGCAATCTTCTAGCGACCAAGCCATGTTGTCACGTAGATAGTCAAAACCGAATTCATTATTTGTTCCATAAGTAATATCTGCTGCGTACGCTTCTCTACGCTCAGCTGGCGTCATGCTTGCGAGAATTACTCCAACTTTTAACCCAAGAAAACGATGAACACGGCCCATCCATTCGCTGTCACGCTCTGCTAAGTAGTCGTTTGTGGTGACTACATGCACGCCTTTACCAGCAAGTGCGTTGAGATATGCAGGGAGCGTCGATACAAGTGTCTTACCTTCACCGGTGCGCATCTCAGCAATATTGCCTTGGTGTAGCGCGGCGCCACCCATAAGTTGAACGTCATAATGACGTTGCCCAAGTGTGCGCTTTGCAGCTTCACGGACTGTTGCAAATGCTTCAGGAAGAAGTCGATCTAAATCTTCACCATTGGCTAAACGATCACGAAACTTTTGAGTCTGACTTTTTAATTCATCATCACTGAGTGGAGCGATCTTTGGCTCCCAGGTGTTAACTTCGGCTGCAAGTTTTTCTAAATTGCGAACCGCGCGGCCTTCACCAGCGCGCAGGATCTTGTCTAAAACAGCCATCCCCCTATCTTATTAGTAAAATCTCTTCCCCGAGACACATGCACAGAGTGCGGCAGAGGGCTCAAATCCTTCTATTCGAAGGGCTCTAATCGCTTCTATGAATGTAGTACCAGTAGTCATGACATCGTCAACTAGCAGCAACCCCTGGTCATGGGGTAAAAGCATTTTTTTACTCGTTGATCTCTGAGCAAATTCAAAGGCTCCCTGTAGATTTTCCCTTCGCTGCTTGGCATTGAGTTGGCTCTGATCCACAGTCTTTCTTTTAATATCTATGAGATCTCCTAGATAAAAATTGCTTCTCTGGTTTGTGTCTGACGCAATACGTTTGAGTAATGCGCGTGTTAACAATACTGAGTGCTTATACCCTCGCTTTCGATTAGCAGTTTTGCTAGAAGGCATGGGTATGAGCAAATAGCTTGCAAAATTTAATTTGGAGACTGCCTCTCTCAGGCCTATATAAAGAAGATCAACAAGTACTCCTCTTGCGTTGGTACTATTTTCTTCTTTCGCTAGAAGAACAAGAGCAGATGTAGTATCTGAATAAAGAGAACCAGCGCAGATTTTTACATTATCTAGTTCAAAAGGGATGGGAGAAGGTGGAATTGTCTTCATGCATTTACTGCAGATAAGTGAACCTGGAACCTCGCAGATAATACAAACTTTTGGGAAGAGTAAGTCTGACAATCCTTGAAAATATGCTCTTCTAGACATAAATGAACTATGGTCTATTTTAAATATCGTCCTCATTAAAGCTTAGAAAATTTGTGGACGCAGTCAGGTTGGGGTTAGCCGGAATTAACTCATTTTGAATTGGGATTCCAGGAAGTTTTGGAACCGTCAAGACAAATTGAGCTCCATTACTAGGAGATCCCCACGCAACCAAAGTTCCTTGGTGAAGTTTTGCATCATCAAGTGAGATAGCTAGACCTAAGCCTGTGCCACCACGAATTCTTGAGCGAGATGGGTCGGCTCTCCAAAAGCGATCAAACAATCGCTTAGCCTCACTGTCATTAAATCCAATTCCGTAATCCCTTACAGCGACTGCGACTTCAGTATCGCTGTCTTTAATAGTAATTATTATCGGTTTATCCTCGCTGTGATCAATTGCATTGGCTATGAGATTGCGCATGACTCTCTCAATACGTCTTGGGTCTACTTCAGCTATCACTTCACCTTCTGGGAAATCACTCCTAATTTGTTTGCCATTTTCGGGTTGAAGCTGATCAATCGTGCGGCTTACTAGCGCCTTTATGTCTACAGGTGAGCTCTCAAGTATGGAAGCGCTTGCATCAAATCGACTCACTTCTAACAAGTCAGTAAGGAGAAGCTCAA
>CAIUAO010000102.1 GCA_903897155.1 uncultured Actinomycetes bacterium
CGCTTTGGAGCAGCCTTCTTAGCTGCTGCCTTCTTACGACGACGCTTTGGAGCAGCCTTCTTAGCAGCTGCCTTCTTACGACGACGCTTTGGAGCTGCCTTCTTAGCAGCTGCCTTCTTGCGACGCTTCTTTGGTGCTGCTGTAGCAGCCTTCTTACGGCGCTTCTTTGGAGCTGCTGAACCAGCAGCTGCCTTCTTACGGCGACGCTTTGGAGCAGTTTTCTTAGCTGCAGCCATTTACTTCTCCTATCAGAATGGTTCGATCCGTCACCGAACCTGTTCAAGGAGAAGCGTGTCAGTAAATACAGAAATATTCCACTATTTATGGCAAAAAAGTGAGTGCGTGTCGCAACATTATTTTTTTAATTATTTGTGCTGTTTTGCTTTTTTTCTCGTTGCATTACTGCGAAGTAATTAGTTTTGGAATCGTATTTTCGAAATTCTGGCAATTTTGCGGCAAAAAAACCGATAAATCCGACGCATAAGAGCCCTCCACTGACCACAGAAGTGCGCAAAGTTGTCACTGCAGCGACCGATCCTGCGCGTAATTGCCCGCCGAGTGGTCCAACTGAGTAAGAAAGTAGTTCCAAACCTGCCAATCTGCCCCGATATTCATCTGCAATGGATTGATTCCAGATCGCGCCTCTGCATAACGCACTTACCTGGTCAGATGCACCTGCCAAAGCTAAAAAGAAGAGAATGGCCCATAAGGAGTTGGTACTTCCTGCCAGAGCGATACTGATTCCCCAACCAACTGCAGCCAAGGTAATTGCCCAACCGTGGCGGGTAAATGTTTTCATCCAGCCACTTGTTGCCGTGATCGTTACAGAACCAAGCATTCCGGCAGAATAAAAAAGACCTAGAGCCCACCTGGAGTGAACCAAGTCCGCCCAGAAAGGAAAGAGGGCGTTGGGCATAGCGAAGAACATTGCTGATAAGTCAACGAGGTATGTGCCCATCAAATCTTTACGTGAGGCGGCATATTTCAGGCCAGCAACCATGCTGGATATATTGGCTTCATTTGTTTTATCACTGGGAGGAATGGGCTTAATGCGAAGGATAAAAATCAGGGAGGCAAGATAGGAAACTACATCGATGATGTATGCGGTTTTAACTCCCGCCGTAGCAATAATGATCCCGGCAAGTGAAGGCCCAATAACTGCGCTTACCTGCCAGCGAAGTTGCATCAGAGAATTTGCAGCAGGCAGATCATCATGGGAGACGATGCGGGGCAATACTGCGCCCAGGCTTGGACTTTGCAGGCCATCGACTGCCGAGAAAAAAGCAGCAGAAATATAAAGGATTAGAAGACTTGGGTGGCTCATGACAGAGTTGCCAAACAATGCAAGGGAGATAAATAGGGCCGCCGCTTCACATACCCAAATCATCTTCTTGCGATCCACTGAATCGGCAAGGACCCCGCCGTAGAGAGCAAAGATGATGAGCGGAATAATTTCAATCGCGCCCATGAGTCCTACATCAATATAGGAATGCGTGAGCTCTTTGATTTGAAAAGGCATTGCAACAAGGGTGAGGGCCGAACCAAAGCGAGTAACTAGACCAGAGAAGAATAGGGCCCGAAGATCGGGATACTTTTTTAGCGGTGAGAGGTCCACTGCAAATTTAGCCACAGGGGGAGCCTATTTCAGAAAGGCCATAATTAATGGAAAGTTTGCTCAGGACCTGGAAACCTTCCAGATGAAACATCCTTCATCCACTCTGTAATTCCTTGGGTAATTTCCCCGCGCAGATCCTTATATGCCTTTGCAAACTTGGGTGGGTTTTGCGTCATGCCCATCAGATCTGTCCAGACAATTACTTGGGCATCTGTGCCATTGCCCGCACCAATTCCAATGACCGGAATTTCAAGTTCATTACTGATCTGTGTGGCTAACTCCGCAGGGACCAACTCAAGGACTAGCGCGAAGATGCCAGCATCTTGGAGAGCCTTGGCATCTTTGATAATACGAGCCCCATCATCTCCTCGGCCTTGAACTTTAAAACCGCCGAGTGTGTGGACCGATTGTGGGGTAAGGCCAAGGTGTCCCATAACGGGGATGCCAGAGGCCACAAGCTTTTTTATATGAGGCACAATCTTCTTGCCTCCTTCAAGTTTTACAGCCCCCACCTTCGCCTCTTTGAAAAAACGTATCCCGGTCTCAAGTGCTTTCTTGGGGGATTTTTCATAGGAGCCAAAAGGGAAGTCGGCTACGACAAGGGCGCTGCGTGAGCCGCGCACTACTGCTGTGGAGAGCATCAGCATTTCTTCCAAAGTAACTGGGATGGTGTTCTCTTGGCCTAAGAAGTTATTGCCCGCACTATCGCCCACCAAGAGGACTAGAACACCTGCCTCATCAAAGATGCTCGCAGTCATCTGCTCATAGCAGGTGATCATGGACCACTTCTCGCCGCGCTTTTTCATAGCCGCTAAATCTGAGATTGTGGTGCGGCGTTTTTTAGTCGCAGGGGTATTACTTGCGTGGTTAGACATGTCAGTCTCCTTTGCGCTCGCGGCCAAATGGTCCGCGGCTTATTCATCTGCCCAAGCAGTGAATCTGGTAAAAATTAGTTTATCCCATTTATTAAGCCCCGATAGAGTTGGGTTATGAGCAAGACGGCCATGGGACAGCTTCGGGTAGCTCTTGCCCAAATCAATCCCACTGTGGGCGCACTTTCTATGAACGCCGAGCTGATCTTGGAATATGCAGGCAAAGCGGCAAGCGCTGGGGCGCACATTTTAGTTTTTCCAGAGATGGTACTGACCGGCTATCCCGTTGAAGATTTAGCCCTTCGCCAGACTTTTCGTGATGCATCAAAAGCAGCGCTCGCAAAACTTGCAGAGGATCTGCGCGATTACGGTGATCTAGTAATCGTTGTGGGATACCTAGAAGAGAGCGCCCAGCATAGGCCTCAAAACGCTGTGGCAATTATTTACCAAGGTCAGATTTTGGCTAAATACATTAAGCATCACCTACCTAACTACGGCGTCTTTGATGAGTTCCGCAATTTCACCCCAGGAGATCAGTCACTAGTTATACGCATCCACGGGGTAGATGTTGGTATTGCGATCTGTGAAGATATTTGGCGCGAGCAAGGTCCCGTTTCAGAATTAGCAGCCCGCACTCCAGGCCTCGTACTTGTTCCTAATGGAAGTCCTTTTGAACGCAATAAAGATGATGTCAGGGCCGCCCTGGTTAGGCGCCGTGCTAGAGAAATTGCCGCTCCGCTTGTTTATGTAAATATGACAGGTGGGCAAGATGATTTGGTCTTTGATGGCGACAGCATTGTTGTTGCAGCAACGGGCGATTTAATTGCCAGGGCTCCTCAATTTACTGATGGGCTTATGGTTGTTGATCTTGACGTGAAGTGTGCAACTAGTACGCCAGATGTAGTGATCTCAGAAGAGGTAATCCCGGGTTATCTCAAACTCAATCATGGGGCAGCTGCGCGCTTAGAAACAGAGGAAGAGATTTGGCAGGCTTTAGTTGTAGGACTTCGCGACTATGTGAAGAAGAATGGATTTAAGTCAGTTCTCCTTGGCCTATCTGGCGGAATTGATTCAGCGGTAACTGCCGCAATTGCAGCAGATGCCATCGGGGCGCAGAATGTATATGGCATTGCGATGCCCAGCCAATACTCATCGGAGCATTCACTAGGTGACGCTGCAGATAGCGCAAAGCGCATCGGCCTGAACTACCGAGTGATCCCTATTCAATCAATGGTCGATGGCTTTTTGAGTAACTTGGGCCTGACCGGATTGGCTGAAGAAAATGTGCAGGCACGTGTGCGAGGAACAACTTTGATGGGTCTTTCTAATCAAGAGGGACATCTTGTGCTGGCAACTGGAAATAAGTCCGAGCTAGCAGTTGGCTACTCCACACTTTATGGAGATGCCGTCGGGGGATATGCGCCCATTAAAGATTTATTTAAATCAGAGGTATGGGCAGTTGCCCGCTGGCGTAACAAACTTGCGCAAGCAACTGGGCAAGTGGCCCTCATTCCAGAGAGTTCAATCACTAAGGAGCCAAGCGCTGAGCTGCGTCCTGATCAGAAGGACAGCGACTCCCTTCCTGACTACGGCGTGCTTGATCAGATCTTGACTATATATATTGAAAACGATGGTGGCTTGCAGGGATTACTTGCAGCGGGTTTTAGCGAAGAGCTTGCAACAAGGGTGATCGAGTTGGTTGATAAGGCTGAGTACAAGCGTCGCCAATATCCGCCTGGAACCAAGATCTCACGCAGAGCCTTTGGTAAAGATCGCCGTCTACCTATTACCTCTCAGTGGCGTGAGAGCAGTATTTAAACATTTGTTTTTCCAAGAGTTCTGCCTCTATGATTTCCCACAGGTCACGAGTTCCAGGTTTTAGCCCCGGCTTACTGGACGGCAACCCTCCACCACGGTGGGGTGCTCCGGGTGAAGACCAGGTCGATTGCACAGTGCAATCGTCAAGCGTGGGTCATCTAGAGATGAACCCCCTTATTTTCTGGGAGGTATAGATATGTCATTTTCATCTGAAAA
>CAIUAO010000103.1 GCA_903897155.1 uncultured Actinomycetes bacterium
ATTGATGCGATGAAGGAATCTCGTATTCCAGAACTTGAAGTGCCAACTCTTGCTAAGGGTGAGACATGGAAGGATCTTGCAGATCCTTCATTTGATGTGGAATCAGCAGGCGCTCGCGGTATGGGTTATGAAAAGCTCAATCAACTCGCACTAGAACATTTGATGGGCGTCAAGGCATAACGCATGTCTAAGACACCTATTCGTGTTGGAGTTATTGGCACAGGAATTATGGGAGCGGGCCATGCCCGCTTCCTTACAGAGCATGTAAAAGATGCACGAGTAAGTGCTCTCATGGATGTTGATGAATCACGCATGGGCGCACTTGCAAAAGAACTTGGCGATGGTGTTGCAACATTCACCACAGCTGAAGATTTCTATGCTCACCCAGATATTGACGCAGTGATCATCGCATCTCCTGATGCGCTTCATGTGCCACACCTTCGTTTAGCACTTGCTAAAGGTTTGCCAACATTGTGTGAAAAGCCGATTGCAACAACAGTTGATGATGCTCGCACGATTGTTGCAGAAGTTGAAGCTACTGAGAAGAAGCTAGGAAAGTCACTTGTTCATCTTGGTTTTATGCGCCGCTTTGACCCTTCCTATGTAAAGCTTAAGAAAATGCTAGAAAGCGGAGAGTATGGAGCGCCCCTGGTTGCTCGTATCAGCACCCGTAACGTTTCCTCTCCTGGGATCACAACTCCTGGTTTATATACCAACATGGCTGTGCACGATTTTGATATCTGGCGCTGGCTCACAGGAGATAACTGGGATTCAGTTGTTACTCACTATCCCAAGAGTAATTCACTATCACCTGCTGGCCTTAAAGATCCACTTATTTTTGTTGCCCAACTAAAGGGTGGAATCACCATGGTTGCCGATGTAGTTGCTAATGACAACTATGGCTATGACGTTCGCACGGAGGTAATCTGCGAAAAGGGTTCTGTTGAAATGGGAATCTTTGGAGACATTATTACTCGCCACAAGATGGTTGCTGGCGTTGCCCAAGGTGGGCCGATGGTGGAGAACTGGATTCCACGCTTTGAAGATGCATATATCGAGGAACTCAAAGCTTGGATTGCGACTATGACAACTGGTGTAAATAATCCAAACCTTGCTACCGCTGCAGATGGTCTTGCTGCTGCAGAAGCGTGCCAGATGGGTGTTGCTAGCCTGAATTAAACCCTTACGGTTTAATTTGTTTCAGTGCGAGTAATTTGTAGTACCGCAATTGATGCAACGATACAGAGTATTCCTGCGCCATAAAACGCTGCAGCATAGTTTCCAAGCTTGTCATGAATGATTGCCCCGCCAAGAGCAGCGATAGATCCACCAATTTGATGGAAGGCAAATACCCATCCATAGACGACTGTTCCGCGCCCTGGGCCTAATACACGCCTGCATAAAATGATTGTTGGGGGAACGGTCGCGACCCAATCTAATCCGTAGAAAATAACAAAGACTAAGGTCGTTGGATGAACGCTCTGAAAAAGTATTGACGGAAGAAGAAAGAGTGAGAGTCCGCGAAATCCATAATAGAAGAAGAGCAATTTCACAGGATCAATGCGGTCAGTAAGCCAACCTGATCCCATTGTTCCGATGACATCAAAGACGCCAACGAGTGCAAGCAAGCTGGCTGCCGTTCCCATCACCATTCCGTGATCCATCGCAGCAGGAATAAAGTGTGTTCCAATCAGGCCACTTGTTGATAGCCCACAAACAAAAAAAGATCCGCAGAGCAACCAGAAATCTTTCACTTTTACTGCAGCGACAAGAGTGTCAATTGCCTCTCTACCAGCATTGCGTCTAACAACTTCTGGGTACTCATAATCATCGGGAGCACCGTAAGGTTTCACAGCAGCGTGCATAGGGCTTTCTTTAAGAAAGAAATAAATTGCAGGAACCATTGCCCATGCAGATAAACCAACGGTGACTGATACTGATCGCCATCCATAA
>CAIUAO010000104.1 GCA_903897155.1 uncultured Actinomycetes bacterium
CAAAAAGCTTTGAACCCACTTGCTCGCGTGAGCACAATACTTTTAACAATGTTTGACTCACGTACTCGTTTAGCAAATGATGTTGCAGATGATGTACGCAGACATTTTCCAAAGGAACTTATTGATATTCCAATTCCGCGCGCAGTAAGAGTTTCAGAAGCGCCGTCATTTAATCAAACAGTCATGACATACGACGCTTCATCTCCGGGCGCTATTGCGTACTTAGGCGCCGCTCGTGAAATTGCTCGCCGAGGAAGCGCTGCGTAATGGCAACTCGCAAAGGCGGACTCGGAAGAGGTTTAGATGCACTTATCCCAACAACACCTATCGGGGATATAACAAATAATTCTGGAGTAGTTGTTGGTTCAGCCTTTGAAGTTGATATCAATGCAATTGCCCCTAATTCAAAACAACCGCGAACAGTATTTGATGAAGAAGCACTTGCAGAACTTGCTGCGTCTATTAAAGAGGTAGGTGTATTGCAACCTCCGGTTGTTCGTGATTTAGGTTCTGGGCGCTATGAATTAATTATGGGTGAGCGCCGAGTGCGCGCATCAAAGCTTGCTGGCCTTAAAACAATTCCTGTCATTATTCGCCAGAGCAAAGATAATGAAATGCTCCGGGAAGCTTTGCTAGAAAATATTCACAGAAGCCAACTCAACCCACTTGAAGAGGGCGCTGCTTACCAAAACTTGCTCAATGATTTTGGCTATACCCATGATGAACTTGCTATAAAGATTGGTAAGTCTCGCCCTGCAATTACAAACACTCTTCGCTTACTTAATTTGCCAGCATCGGTTCAACGCAAAGTGGCGGCAGGGATTTTGTCGGCAGGTCATGCCAGGGCGCTTCTTGCACTTACTGACGGGGCAGAGATTGAAAAGCTAGCTAATCGCATTGTTGCCGAAGGTTTAAGCGTTCGAGCGGTAGAAGAGATTGTTGCTACAACTTCTGGGAAAGAAAAAAGCGCTCCGACAAAGAGCGTGAAGATGCCAAGTCCGCGTCTGAAAGAGATTGAGAATGGGCTCGCTGACAAACTTGATACACGTGTGAGTGTTGAACTTGGGCTTGCTAAAGGAAAAATTACGATCGAATTTGCTGATTTAGAGGATTTAGAGCGAATTCACAAAATTATTTAATTACTGAATTTCCCGCATTTCCATCTCGGTCTTAATAACTCCGCCCAGTGCCTTTACGCCTTCTCTGATTCTCTCTGGAGTTGGGTAGCAATAAGCCAAGCGCATTGACCATGATCCAAAGCCATCTGCATAAAACGCAGTACCTGGAACGTAAGCAACTTTTGCGACAATTGCTTTTGGCATCAGAGCAGTTGTATCAATCTCTGGAGGCAAAGTAACCCACACGTAAAAGCCGCCGCCTGGTTTGGTCCATGTAGCGCTCTTAGGAAAGTGTGCATCTAAGCTTTCAAGCATTGCATCTCTGCGTACTTTATATAACTTACAAAATGATGCGATCTGATCGCGCCATGGTTGATCTGCTAAATATCCGCTGATAGCCAATTGAGAGAAATTAGATGGGCAAAGAATCGAACTTTCAGAAGCAATGACAAGTTTTTCTTTCAGTGATGGTGGAACCAGCGCCCAGCCAACGCGGAACCCTGGAGCAATAGTTTTTGAAAATGAACCAAGGTAAATAACATTTTCTGAATCTGATGCGCGCATTGCATTCGGTGATGGCTTATCAAAACCAAGTAAGCCATAGGGGTTATCTTCAACAACAAAAATCTTTTCTTTCTGGCATATTTCTAGAATTTCAGTGCGGCGCTCTGCAGGGAGTAATACACCTGCTGGATTCTGGTAATTAGGGATGAGGTAAAGGAATTTAATTTTTTGACCACGAGCGCGTACTTCAGCAATTGCGTTACGTAGCGCTTCAGGAATAAGACCGTCTTGATCCATCGCAACGTGAACGACACTTGCCTCATATTGTTTGAATGTTCCAAGTGCTCCCACATAAGAAGGCGCTTCAACTAATACAACATCGCCTGGATCAATGAAAATTCTTGAGATCAGATCAAGTGCTTGTTGTGATCCTGTTGTGACAATCACATCATCTGGGTGGGCTTTAATTCCCTCAAGTGCCATCACTTCGCAGATTTGTTCGCGAAGCTTTGGATGTCCTTGTCCACTTCCATACTGCAACGCTTCAGCGCCGTTATTAGCAATAAGTTTTTCTACGACCCCTGCCATCATGTCCATAGGCAGCGCAGAAAGATTTGGCATTCCACCAGCGAGTGAAACAATCTCAGGACGAGATGCAACTGCAAAGAGTGATCGAATTTCACTTGCCTTCATCAACTCTGCGCGATGGGCAAAGC
>CAIUAO010000105.1 GCA_903897155.1 uncultured Actinomycetes bacterium
ACGCTCTTTGAAGTGCGCCAAGTGATGATGCGTCACGGGCAATTGCTTGTTGAATTCTTTGAATCAGAAGGACGAGCCATGCGAGATTTTCGAAAGCATATGGCTTGGTATCTCAAGGGCTTTTCTGTGCCAAGGGCGCTTCGCGCAAACTTTGGAATGGTTTCATCCTTAGGTGAACTTGAGCATTTACTTGATCAGCTAGAAGACCAGCAATACCCAGTAGATATTGCAGATGCTCCCCGGGGGCGCCGTAGCCACGGCCGATCAGTACATCTTCCAGATGGATGGCTTGATGATCCAGATGAATTTGCCTCTATCACTATCGATGACGCTGTTTCGGGCGGCTAATGAATGTTTCTCTTTAAAATCATCAAAAGGCTTTTCCAGTTTGCGCTACTACTCGTCATCATCATTCCCTTATATGTTGCGGGAAATATCTGGTGGAGCGCGCATCACCTGACTACACACTCATCTGATGTGATCGTTGTTATGGGCGCCGCTGAATACAACGGAGTTGCCTCCGGAGTCTTGCAAGAGCGCATCTATGAAACAGGCAAGGTATTTGGTTCTGGGCTAGCTCCTGTTGTGATTACTGTGGGCGGCAGACAAAAAGGTGATGTTTATACCGAGGCGAGCACGAGTTATAAAGCACTGATCAAACTTGGTATTCCTAAGAAGAAGATTATTGTTCTTGCAACAGGCAAAGACACCTTATCTAGCACCGTTGCTTATGTTTCTTATATGAAACTTCATAGAACGAAGAGCGTGATTATTGTGACCGATCCATATCATTGCTATCGGGCGGTATCTGAAGCAAAAGATTTAGGAGTAGATGCCACATGCGCTGGGGTTGAAAACGGACCAGGATCGCTGAAGTTCACAGGAATTAAGTATGTCACCCGCGAAACCGGAGCGTATTTGGCCTATAAGTCAGTGGGCCACTTGGGTATTCACCTGAGTGATCAGATTAAGAACTAGCCCAATAGGCTACGGCTATGGTTTTACGACAAGCGAGTGAATCTCCTGGTTACACAGCAGAAGACCGAGGCCGCTATATCAATGAACCAGCAAAGCGCGGTGGTCGTACTGAATTTGCTCGCGACCGAGCACGAATTATTCATTCATTTGCCCTGAGGCGACTTGCTGCAAAGACACAGATTGCTGTTCCTTGGTTAACAGATTTTCCCAGAACAAGACTTTCTCATTCACTTGAATGCGCTCAAGTAGGAAGAGAGCTAGGCGCTGCACTTGGCGCAGATCCAGATTTGATGGAAGGTGCATGTTTAGCCCACGATATTGGTCATCCTCCCTTTGGTCATAACGGTGAAGATGCTTTAAATAAAATTGCCGAAGAATGTGGCGGCTTTGAAGGTAATGCGCAATCTTTTCGTCTGCTCGTTCGCTTAGAGGCAAAGACAGTTGATGCCAAGGGACGATCAGTTGGTTTAAATCTCACACGCGCCACACTGGACGCTGCAACGAAGTATCCGTGGCCACGGGCAACAAATGCTCGCAAGTTTGGTGTTTATGATGATGATCTAGATATTTTTAACTGGGTAAGAAAAGGGGCGCAGCAAGGCGCGCAATCTATGGAAGCCCAGATTATGGATTGGTCAGATGATGTTGCCTATAGCGTGCACGATTTAGAAGACGCGTTAGTAACAGGACAAGTAAAACTTGAGGCACTGGGCGCTAATCTTCCCCAGCTCTATAAAGTTGCAAGTGAAACTTATATGCCAGATATCACCGAAGCAGAAGCTGCAAGGGCGCTGTCAGAGCTACAGAAGCTTTCTTGTTGGCCAAAAAATTATGATGGCAGCCATGCCCAACTTGCTGGGCTCAAAGATCTTGCAAGCCAGCTCATTGGCAGATTCGCTCTCGCGGCAGAAACTGCAACCCGTGATCAATATGGCGATGGGGAT
>CAIUAO010000106.1 GCA_903897155.1 uncultured Actinomycetes bacterium
CAAACATTTCAACAAACTCGGAGCCAGAAATTGAATAGAAAGGAACATTCGCTTCTCCTGCAACTGCGCGAGCAAGCAATGTCTTACCTGTCCCTGGAGGGCCATAAAGTAGAACACCCTTAGGAATTTTCGCCCCAATGTCCTGATACTTTTTTGGATCAGCAAGGAAATCTTTGATTTCTCGAAGTTCTGCAACAGCTTCATCAGCACCAGCAACGTCGGCAAAAGTATTTTGTGGGTTCTCCTTATTTTGCATCTTGGCTTTTGAGCGGCCAAAAGAGAAAATTCGATTTCCACCTTGAGCGTTGCCCATAAAAAGAAGTATTAAAAATCCGATCACAAGAATTGGCGCAAAACTAAAGAACATTGACGCTAGAAATGAAGTGGTTGGTACCTTTACATTCCATGCCTTTGCTGGCGGATTGCTTGTCAATAGTTCAGTGATTTGCTGTTCTTCGTTCGCAACATAATTTGCCTGGATATGTGAAGAGCCCTGCACTGTAGTTCCAGACTTTAAGATCAACTGAATACGTTGATCTTTATCAATAAGAAGGGCTGACTCAACTTTGTTTTGAGAAATTTCAGCCAAAATTGTTGAGGTGTCGACACTTGTATATGTGGCGCCACTACTAGAAATTTTTCCAAAAGCGATGACAAAAAGAAGCGCAATGACAATCCAAAAAAGCGGACCGCGAACTACTTTACGGATGCGCTTTCGAGGAACCTGAATTTTTTTATCAGTCAGTTTCTTTTTCTTTGTCAACTTCTTTTTCTCTTTTCCCGTGCTCATGAATACACATGCTTTGCTAAGACTCCAATAAAATCTAGATTCCGATATCGCTCGTTATAGTCAAGCCCATACCCAACAACAAACTCGGTTGGAATATCAAACCCAACATATTTAACATCGACGGCAACTTTTGCAGCATCGGGTTTACGAAGCATTGTTAAAATTTCGACAGTCTTAGTCCCGCGGGATTCTAAGTTTGCTTTGAGCCATGAAAGGGTTAAGCCGGTATCAACGATATCTTCAACAATGAGTACATGTTTATTTGTAATGTCTCGGTCAAGGTCTTTGAGGATTCTGACTACACCACTTGATTTAGTTCCTGATCCATATGATGAAACTGCCATCCAGTCCATTTCAACATGTCGGTTAAGTGTGCGAACAAAATCTGCCATAGTCATAACGGCGCCTTTAAGAATTCCAATCACAAGTAATTCTTTTCCTTCATAATCTTTTTCAACTGCGCGCGCCAATTCCGCGATACGAGTTTGGATCTGTTCATGTGTCACTACGACGCGTTCGATGTCTGCGCGACTTGTTCCAAGATCCACGGTGCTCTCCTATGAAGTAATCCCGACCTGATGGCCGGACTTGCTATCCCTGCGAGAGCGAAAGTCTGCCCGAAATTCGTCCTACCTTCACACCACCAGGGAGGGAGACTTCCCCTTGCCCGTGCCAGGCTGTGATCAGCGCCTCTACGGCAGCCACATGATCGGCTGTAATCGAGCCGCTGGGGGCTCCGGCTGCGAGGATCACCCTACGCAGCACCCGGCTACGAACTGCCTTAGGGAGTGTGGCAAGAAGCTCAACATCAAGATCTTGAGAGGTCTTTGCTTTCAAAAAATCATCAGCATATTGATCTAGTGCATCTGCATCTTCGCGCAAAATTCTCGCACTTCTAGAAAGTGCATCAATAATCCCTGGCCCTAAATCATTTTCTAAAATTGGCAATATATTTTTTCTCACTCTTACACGTGCATAGCTGTCATCAGAATTGTGTGGGTCTACCCAAGGAGATAAATTATTTTCGCGGCATACTTCTTCAGTAGTACTTCGATCAATATGAAGAATTGGACGAATATAGATTCCGTTTTCTTCTGCCATTCCAGATAGTGATCGTGTCCCTGATCCACGCGCAAGCCCGAGCAAAACACTTTCAGCTTGATCATTTTTTGTGTGTGCTAAAAAGAAATAATCTGGTGAGTACTGTACGATTGCGGCATCAAAAGCACTGTAGCGAGCACGGCGTGCAGATGCTTCTAAACCATCAATTATTTCAACATGAACTCGAACAATTTCAATATTGATTATGCCAATTTTTCTTAAATTCTCTGCTGCGCTCTGTGCGGTCTTATCAGAACCCTCTTGAAGACCATGATCAATAATTAGCGCAATTACTTCGACACTATGATGTGATGCTTCTTGATAAGTTGCAAGTGCAAGTGCGAGTGAATCAGCGCCTCCTGATACACCTATTAAAATTCTGGCACTTGCATTCTCTAGCCATGGCTTAACAGCTTGTCGCAAAACAAGTGTTGATTTCATTCTTTAAACACGCCCACCCGATGGCATCAAGCCAGAGATGCTATACATATTAGAAAAGAGCAATCCCTTAGACTTTGAATTTGCTTCCCACATCATGCCGTTGCCCGCATAAATAGTTATGTGATGGATATTTTGAACAGTTCCGTCGTAAGAATAGAAAAGTAAATCACCGGGTACTAATTGGCTAAAGGGAACTCTCTGCGTGGCAACAAAGTAAAGAGCCGCGTTAAGGCGGGACCACTCTGGATACCCCAGACCAGCAGATCTATACGCTGCATAAACTAGACCTGAGCAGTCAAAACTATTTGGGCCCTGCGCTCCCCACACGTATGGTTTGCGAGCAAGTACCTGTTTCTTTGCAAATTCAACCGCCGTAGCTCTAATCGAATCTGAGGAACGAATAGTTGAACGCCCGGTAAAACCTCGATCAGCCCAAACTTTTGATTGGCCAGAAGTATGGGCCGCTGTATTTGCACTTGATTCTTCTAACTGAGAGAGCGCTAATTGTTGTTGGAGGGTAATTCTAAAATTACGCGCTTTCTGTAACTCAACAATTAATTGGGCTTGCTCAGCTTTCAGTTTATCAACTTCGGATTGCTGGGCAGATTTTGCCGCATCTGCTTCAGCTTTTGCAGTTGCAACTTTTGCAGTAGCTGTAGCCTGAGCAGCTTTGGCTTGAGTAGCAGCAACTTTTGCGGCTTGAGCGACCACTAGCGCAGATTTATATCTTGCTAATGCCACCGAGTCCGATGCGCCAACTTGGTTCAGCATTCCGAGTCGATCAATAAGATCTTGTGGGCCATTCGATTCTAGAACGCTATTAAGAGATGTAAAACCACCACCGTGTATATAGGCATTTGCTGCCATACGTCCAATAGTTCTATTGGCCTCCACAACGGCTACTGCAGTTAAGGCAGCGTGGGCTGCTGCTGTATTGGCTTGTTGTGTTGCTACAGAAAGCGCGACTTGTGCATGGACCAACTTAGATTTTGCCACTTGTGCTTTTACCGCAAGTTTCTGCAATACATTTGTAGCAGAATTTAATTTTTGCTCTGCAGTAGCAGCTGCTTGTGCTTTAGCATTTTCAGCGGATTGTGCTGCAGCAATTTGTTCCTTTGTTGGGGCTTTTGGCTTTGGCGAGGGCGTAGCCGCAAATGTAGATTGCGGGATAAACACGCATAAAGCGATAAGGGCGATAGTCGCCTTCGCTTTATGGTGGATCGGTCTTGAAATCATTGTAATAGCCCCCTGGGGAAGGAATCACATAAGGATAAGTGATCATGCACTGGTGAGAGCGCTTTTTCACCTGAGAATAATCTGTGTCGCTAGTTAGATACATCTCGCTTTTTAAAAAGTATTGCAACCACGATTGCACCAAAAATCAAATAAGTCCCAGAGGTCGCTAATGAACGTTGATAGCTAATAATTGATGTGCCACCCTGAGATATGTTTGCAAAGTTTGCTCCGGGTAACCATTTTGTGGTGGATGAAATCACGGCCCCTAATATATTTTCAAGGATTAAGCACCAAAGAACGCCGATTGAAATAGAGGTAATTGGTGATCTAAATAGAAGACCAAGAATCATTCCTAAAGTTCCGAATGCTAAGGTTCCAAGGAAGATATTGATAAATGTCTCTCCTAAAAGTTGAAGACCTGATGCGCTCATCCAAGCACTTGTACTAATTGCAGAACGTGGAGCAAGCACAAAAGAAATACTGAGCGCACATACTGCTGCTGCCAATTCAAGCCAAATTGTAAAAAAAGCCATGGCAAAATATTTACCAATGAGTACTTTTAACCGTGATGGTTGACGAACCAAAATGTTACGTAAAGTTCCCAAGGAATATTCTTGTGCGGTTTGTGAGGCAAAAACACAGAGAGCAACAATTCCAAGAAAGAATCCCATAATCTGGAAACCGTAAACAAGTCCATTTTTACCACTTAAGAAATCATTGGTAATGAGCACCCCTCGTGCTCCATTTGGTTTGCCTGAATGAACTCTTAAAAATACAAAGGAGGTGAAGAAAGCGGTAAGTAACACAACACCAATTAAAGTTGGGATCAGCAAAGTTTTACGACGCAGTTTTCGCAGCTCACCAAACATCATTCTTATCATTTACTCACCTGTCATTTCAAAGAAAGTCTCTTCCAGGCTTGGCTGAGTAACAGAAATCGTTGCCAAGGTAATCCCGGCTTCAAATGCCAATCTATTAAATGTAGGGGCCCAATCAACTGCTCCTAAAATTGTTATAGCGCCGTCAGCAACGGTTGCTTTCTTGCCATATTTTCTTGCGATCTCCACTAACTTATTAAGATCAACTCCAAATTCTGGCTTCACAACAAGAAGTGGGTTCTGAGCAGCAAGTAAATCGTGTGTGCGCCCAGTAAAAATTACTTTACCCTCCCGAAGCATGACTAGATGATCTGAGATCATCTCTAGTTCACTGAGTAAATGTGATGAAACAAAAATGCTGGTACCGGATTTTGCCATCTCTTTAATAAGGTTTCTAATCTCCTGAATACCCGATGGGTCCAAACCATTTGTAGGTTCATCTAAAACAAGTAATTTTGGATGCGGAAGAAGCGCCGCTGCAATACCCAAACGTTGCTTCATACCAAGTGAATATGTTTTATATTTTGAATCTCCGCGATCACTTAGACCTACTTGTTCAAGTAGCGTGGCAACTCTTTTTTGGTTAAACCCTCCAATTGAGGCAAGTACACGTAAGTTCTCGGCACCTGATAGCGCTGGATAAAAAGCAGGACCTTCAATCATTGCCCCCACATTAAATAAATATTTTTCGGGTTGCCTTATATCTTCTCCAAGTACGGTTCCTGTGCCATGCGTTGGTTTGATGAGCCCAAGAAGCATTCGCATAGTTGTAGTTTTGCCCGAACCATTGGGTCCGACAAAACCACATATAGAACCTATTGGAACTTCAAAAGAAGCTTGAGCTACGGCCTGACGCTCACCATAAACTTTTGAAAGCGCTGAAACAGAGATTGCTAAGTCACTCATGGTTTAGCAACTAGCACACCAATAACAAGTAGGAGTGAGTAGATACTCAAATATGTAATTGACCACTGAAATAACTTTGCTGCGGACGAGCCCGAATCAGTTCCGCCTATTTTTATCAGCTGAGCCATGAATCCGATGGCCATCAGGATTGTTATTGCCCAAATCCATATTGGCATATGTGCTGACCATAAAACAGCAAGCGATGTGCCAAACATGAAAACCGAGTGAAACCACATCTGCTTTTGGACTGACTTGATTGAAGCAACTACTGGGAGCATGGGAATACCAGCAGCTTCGTAGTCATCTTTATATTTAATAGCCAATGCCCAGAAGTGTGGCGGGGTCCAAAAGAAAATTAATACAAAAAATAACCACGCAGTGAGTGAAAGTGAATTTGTTACTGCGGCCCATCCGATCAGTACGGGCATGCAACCTGCGATACCTCCCCACACAATATTTTGAGAGGTTCTACGCTTGAGCCATATCGTATATCCAAAGACATAAAATAAAATAGCTACAGCAGTCAAAAGCGTTGCAAGGTGTGTAGTAAAAATCCAGAAAATAATTAGCGAAATAACGGTAAGGGCTCCTGCAAAAATAGTTGCTGCAAACTCACTTACTTCACCTTTTACGATTGGGCGCTTGTCGGTTCTACGCATCAATCGATCTGATTCAACTTCAATGACCATGTTAAAAGCATTTGCTGCTCCAGCAGCAAGAGTCCCGCCAATGAGTGTGGCAATTGTGATTTTCAGTGATGGATATCTATGTGCATGGTTGGAAGCGTAGGTAGCAAGAAAGAGCGCAGGAAGAGTTGTGACTAGCAATAGCTCTACAACGCGTAACTTCATCAGCGCAACGTATGAGGAGGCCTTGGATTGGCTCATAACGGCATAGTAACCACTATTTGAGGCATTTAGGCGTGGGCTATCGTGCCTAACATCTTGTCGATGGTGACCATCGCCGCCTGGGCATCAACATAGTGTTTGCGTATATGGTCGGCAACAATCGCAAAAATATACTGTTCTGATCCAACCGTTACATAACCTGCCATGCTAATTGTTGTACTCAGCGTTCCTGTTTTAGCTTTAACTAATCCAACTGCACTGGGTGCATCTGTGACGAAGCGGTCTTTGAGGGTTCCACTCACTCCCGCCAGTGGGAGGCCATCATAAATAATTTGATATTGAGGATTATCACGGATCACCATAAGCAAATCCGCAATTTGGCGAGTTGTTACACGCGTCTTATGAGAAAGGCCATTTCCGTCTTCGATAACTAATCCATCAGTCGGAATGTTGTATTGGCTCATAACTTTTTCAAAAACTGCTTGAATACCACTTGCATCGTTGCTAAATCCCATATTTACTGCAGCGGTGCGAGCTAGTCGATCCGCTAAAACATTATCACTCCATAACAAACAAAACTCGACAATATCTGAAAGCTTTGGCGAAGTAATATGTTTGATTGAGCTAATTGCAAGTGACTTTCCAAGTGATGGTGAAGTGAGTTGCTTAAGATGAATGCGGACTCTGCCGCGATAATAGGAAGCAAGCTTTTCTAGATCTTGTGTATAAACACCGCTATATTCCAAAGTCATATAGCGCAATTTTGGGTTTTGATTGAGCACTGCCGTTATGAGACTAGGTGAAAAAGATCGGTGGTACTTGTCAGCTTCGAATGCACTGGCAGTCATCCAAGGATCGCCTTCGCCAAGCACAACAAAATTATGTGGATTATTAGTTGAACTAATCGTTGTTGTATAAGTTTTATCAGGACTAAAAGTATTAAGAACGGCTGTCATCGAGAAAAGTTTAAGCAAGGAAGCTGGTGCTCTTCGTACATCGGCCGCATCAGAAAAAATTGTCTCTTTGCTGCTGGGGTCAATCAAAATAATTCCTGGGTGATTTAAGGCGGGGGATGATGCCAATTTCACAAAGTTAGCAGGCACAGTGAGCGCTTGCGCGGGGGTGCTCTGACTGAAAAAGATAAGTGAAGTGGATACCACTGCAGATAACTTGATCAATTGATTGTGCATAGTGGGATTATGCCTTCATTGCCTGAGAATTTATGGATTAAAGTGCGCTAATGAAGAGTGAAATCGGCCCCGGTGAATTTTTCCCAGTTGTGGGCGTTGGACCACATCCACTTCCTTGGCCAGTAGATGATCGACTTGACCCAGAGCTACTTGAAAATGGCGATAGGAGAAATGTTTTAGACCATTATCGTTATTGGAAAGTTGAAGCGATTGTTGCTGATCTGGACACGAAACGTCATCCACTTCAGATCGCTATTGAAAATTGGCAGCACGATTTAAATATTGGGTCAGTAGTGAGAACAGCAAATGCTTTTAACGTTTCCCACGTCCACATAGTTGGTAAACGTGACTGGAACCGCCGGGGCGCAATGGTTACCGACAAATATCTTCATGTTGTGCACCACCCGACTGTTGAGGATTTTGCAAAATGGTGCCAAGAAAATTCAACTCCAATAATTGGAATCGATAACCTACCGATTTCTAATAAATTAGAGAATTACTCTTTGCCAGAAAAGTGTGTCCTTTTCTTTGGCCAAGAAGGCGCTGGAATGTCTGATGAAGCGGTAGCGATCTGCTCAGTGGTGCTTGCGATCGAGCAGTACGGATCAACCAGATCTATGAATGCATCAGCTGCTGGCGCGATCGCTATGTATGCATGGGCAATGCAACACTTAAATAATTAGTCTTCTATTACCTCAGTTACAGATGCGATACGGCGATCAATTTCATCTGCTTCATCTACCCGGCCAAGAGATCTCAAAACATCCGAAATACGCCGCTCGATTTCAACGATGAATTCAAAATCTTTCCACTCATTTTCAGCGGTGGTCTCAAGAACCCGTTCTAAGGTATCTAGTCCATCTTCTTCTGCGCCGACCATTATTTGTGCTTTACCCAATTCAAAGAGTGAGTAAGTTTCACGACGATTGTCATGAGCTGTAACAAAAACATCCACTGACTTTTGTGCAGCCGATAAGGCTTCTTCACCTTCACCTAGTTCAACAAGTGCATGGGCAATCTTCTGATCACAGCGCGCCACATTGATGACTTCCTTAATATTCTTAAAAAGCACACGTGCTTCTCTAAATGCTTCCAGAGACTTCTCGTGCTGATCTAGTTCACGGTGAGCGCAACCAATTAAATGAAGGTCATTCGCAGCGCCAGATTCATTTCCTTCAACAAGGTGCTCTTGGACGCATTCACGCATACACTCAATTGTTTTCTCATAATTCTTGGAGCCAAACCACCACTCACCCAGTGTGCAGGCTAAATCAATTGCTAAAGGTGATTTAGATTCACGAAGCAACTCAACTGCCTTACTCATTGCATAGGCTGCTTCTGAATTTCTCTTTAATTGATTGAGGTTATAACCAATAGCTGAATATGCCTGAGCTAATCCGTCAGAAGGCGCGACAGGTCCAAGTTCGGTATAAATATCACGAGCAGTCTCAGCGAGCGCAAGAGCCTCGTCATATTGCCCGCGAGCATAAATGCGAGCAC
Organism: uncultured Actinomycetes bacterium; assembly: GCA_903897155.1. GTDB lineage: Bacteria > Actinomycetota > Actinomycetes > Nanopelagicales > Nanopelagicaceae > PALSA-747. Next base: position 8,891 of record CAIUAO010000106.1, read on the forward strand.
TCAATTCATAATAAGTGTTAGCACGCTCTAGCCCAGTAGTCTCTGGAATTCGTTCCCACAGCATTTCTTCGGTGATGATGTCATCTGATCCTAAATCGTCATCTTCACTCAATGTGGGGCCTTCCTCTGTTGGTGGTAAACCAAACCCTAGCAAGGCACGGCTTGGCGCGCAGGCGCAACGCAGAGAAGTATCCTTAGAAGATGCCGATCAATCGACGCCAATTCCTCAAGACTGGGCTCATCGCTTCAGCTGCCACCACGCTTGGAGCAGGCTCAGCATCTGCATCTATTAATAAAGATGTCACCAATGGTCCAAGATCAAAGGCGCAAATTGCTCTTACCTTTCACGGACAAGGTGACCCCGCGATTGTTGGAAAACTTCTAGGAATACTTAAAAGCACCTCGACGCCCATCTCGGTCTTTGCAATTGGCACGTGGCTGCAAGGCTTTCCAACCGTGGCAAAGCAAATGCTTGATGCTGGATATGACATCGGAAACCACACTATGCATCACTATCAGATGAAAACATTGTCGGCCAAAGTAACCCAATCTGAAGTTGCAGGATGCGCAGCAGAATTAAAGAAGCTCATTGGCAATCACGGCAAGTGGTTTCGCCCATCTGGAACACAGTATTCAACTCCCATCATTAGGGCAGCTGCAGAAAAATATGGGTATAAACAGTGCATCTCATATGACGTAGATTCGCATGACTATCAAGATGTTGGAAAAACAAAAGTACTGGCAGATATCGCAGGTGCTATCCAAAATGGAAGTATTGTGAGTCTTCATTTTGGCCATCAAGACACTATTGATGCAATGCCAACCTTGCTAGAGAACTTGCATGCAAAAGGGTTAAAGCCGGTCACACTCAGCACGCTCTTCGGAGTATAAAAACGCGATGAAAAAACTATTTACAGTAATCACAATTGCGCTAACCATGATCTCGGCAAATGTATTTGCATCCCCCTTACCTGGCATGCCGCCAGTCCTTGATCAAAATAATATTTATGCTGCAGATGTTCCAAACATGCTCAGTCCTGTTGTCAAAGATTTTCCAGAGCGGGTCTATGTACCTAATCACTCTGGCAATAGTGTTACTGAAATAGACCCAAAAACTTTTAAAGTAATCAGAACTTTCCCCACACCTAAAGGACCTCAACATGTTGTCCCATCGTGGGATTTAAAAACACTATGGGTCAATGACAACGAAGGTAACTACCTGACCCCCATTGATCCCATGACAGGCCTGCCAGGTAAATCAATTTACGTTCACGATCCATACAATCTTTACTTCACCCCGAACGGCAAATATGCGATCGTTATGGCCGAAGCGGATAAGCAGATTGTTTTTCGCGATCCACACACCATGGCAATTAAGAAGGTCGTTCCTGTCCCTTGTGATGGCGTTAACCATGCTGACTGGACCAAAGATGGAAACTATTTTGTAGTGAGTTGTGAATTTTCCGGACAGTTACTTCTTATGGACACTGCAAAGATGCAAGTAATAAAAACGGCAAAACTTCCTCACACATACAACAAGACTCCAATGCCACAAGATGTAAAGATCTCATCTGATGGTTCTACTTTCTATATTGCTGACATGATGTCTAACGGCGTTTGGGTCATGCCTGCAGATAACTTTGGAGAATTAAGTTTTATAAAGACAGGTAACGGAGCGCACGGTATATATGTCACCCGTGATGCTAAAAATATGCTTATTACTAACCGTGGTGAAGGAAGTGTCTCCGTACTGCGCCTTTCAGATAATAAGCTCACCGCGAAGTGGAAAATCCCGGGCGGGGGAAGCCCAGATATGGGCGGGGTCTCTGCTGACGGCACACAGTTTTGGGTA
>CAIUAO010000107.1 GCA_903897155.1 uncultured Actinomycetes bacterium
GCAATGTGGTGGACCTTGCTATCAGCAAATATCGATGTATACAGATTAACCGCTTCTTCTGCTTGGTCATCAAACCAGAGCATGTGGCTTAAAGTAGGCATGGGTGGAAAGTAGCGAAAAGTACACTAAAGCGCCATTTTCACTTTGGGCGTAACATTGGGATGTGCTCTCCCACATATTGACCTTTACTTTTTTCGTTTTAATTGGCCTTGAAATTCGTGAAGGACTTAATAGGCCGAAGGAAATCATACTTCCTGGGCTCTGCGCACTTTCTGGAATGGTTTTCCCTGCAATCATTTTTATTGCTCTACACACTGGCGCTAATGCGTGGGCAGTGGCTATGCCAACGGACGTCGCATTAGCTATCGGGGCGTTAAGTTTTCTTGGAAAGCGAGTTAATCCATCAGTAAGACTATTCCTACTCACTCTTGCTGTGGCGGATGATTTTTTATCTCTAGTAGTAATTGGAATCTTTTTTCGAAGCAAACTTGATCTTGCCAGTGCTATATACACCTTGGGCGCTGCAACAATTGGGTTCTTATTGCCGTTTCGAACGAAGCTTATTAAGTACCTCTCCCCCGTTGCCACCTTTGTCGTAATTCCAATTTATATCTGGATAAATCTGCTCTCACACTTAAACTTTTCTTTAGCAACTCAAAAAATAAGCGTGGCTTTAATAGTTGCCCGAGTTCTAGGAAAAGTTATTGGCATTTCTCTTGCAGCCTGGGCTCTGACTCACTTCACCAAACTAAGGCTTCCAGTAAGCCTTGACCTTAGAGAAGTTGTAGGTGTTGGCATGCTTGCTGGAATGGGACTGACAGTATCGATAGTAATCGCCGAAATTACTCTGGCTACTACACCTGAGCTAGATCAAGTACGAATCGGTCTGTTCTTTGCTGCAATTATTTCAGGTGTCTTTGGAACGCTGTTCCTTGGATTTAACTCTAAGTCGAATTGATCTAAGCTAGATTGGTCAGAAGTTCTGAAAGCAATACTTCTACTCTTACTTTGATGTCATCTCTTACTTTCCGAACAAACGCCAAGTCTTGCCCTGCGGGATCTTCAAACACCCAATCTTCATAACGCTTTCCTGGATAGAACGGGCAGGCATCTCCGCATCCCATTGTGATCACTGCGTCAGATTCAAGAACTGCCTCTGTCGTAAGGATCTTTGGTTGTTGGTTTGCAATATCAATACCAACTTCAGCCATTGCGGCAATAGCAACAGGGTTGATTTCATTCTTGGGTGTTGTTCCAGCAGAAAGAACTTCAACACGATCTCCGCCAAGCTCACGCATAAAGCCTGCCGCCATCTGTGAGCGCCCCGCATTGTGAACACAAACAAAGAGGATTGTTGGTTTCTTACTCATGCTTACTCGTCTCTGATTTAAAAAATATGGTTAACCCAAAGCCAATTACTGCTCCTGCGCACTGTGCAATAACAAAACCTGGGACTGATGAAATCTTGATCCCTGAAAAGGTATCAGTGAAGCTTCTTGCCAAAGTGACCGCAGGGTTAGCAAAAGAAGTCGATGAGGTGAAGAAATAAGCTGCCCCTATCCAAGCTGGGACGAGGATCGGGATAAGTTTTGATTTACCAAGGTTTATCGCCTGGAAGATGACAAAGATAAGCCCTGCTGTGGCAACCGCTTCACCTAACCACAAGTGAAGCCCGCTCCGTGAGTGCTGGGAGATAAATATTGCTGGATGAGAGAACATGAGATTTGCAAGCATTGCTCCGAGAATGCCTCCCGCACATTGCGCAATGACATAAAAAATTGCATCAGATAGGGAAATTTGTCGACGAATTATTTGGATCACACTCACCAAGGGGTTGAAATGTGCCCCACTGATTGGAGCGAATAACTCAATGAGTAGTCCTAGAGCGAGAACTGTTGCAACTGTATTTATGAGCAGTTCTAGTCCAACATCTTGAGTGAGATTCTGCGCCATAGCACCTGAGCCAACGACTACAGCTACAAGAGTGCAGGTCCCAAGGAATTCTGCTAAATACTCACGAAACATTTATTAGCAGCAAGGCTGTGCGCAGCAGCAAGGGTCACATTTACATACTTGGCAACATACGCCAGTTGAAGTGTTTGAGCTCAACGTTTTCTCCTATCGAAGTTTGTCGATGGAAGAATAGCAGGTCATATCGATAAATATCAATGTGTTCGGTGTACCC
>CAIUAO010000108.1 GCA_903897155.1 uncultured Actinomycetes bacterium
ACGCGCACAATCTATGGATGCGCTCACTTCCCAAGCGCTATGCGCTGGATATAAAGCAGCACTAGTTGCAGCTGAACTTTCTCCTCGCTTCTTCCCGCTTCTTATGACAGCAGCAGGAACTGTTACACCTGCCAATGTTGTTGTTCTTGGCGCAGGTGTTGCAGGGCTTCAAGCGATTGCAACAGCAAAGCGCCTAGGCGCAGTTGTCAGCGCTTATGACGTGCGCCCAGCATCTGCTGATGAAGTGAAATCCATGGGGGCAAAATTCATTACTTTAGAACTTGAAGCACTTGAAGGTAGCGGTGGTTATGCCCGCGAAATGACAGAAGAGCGCGCAGCAAAGCAGCGTGAACTTCTTACTCCTTATATTGCAGCAGCAAACGTGCTGATCACTACTGCGGCAGTTCCGGGTAGACCAGCTCCTCGTCTTGTTACAGCTCAGATGATTTCAACTATGGCACCGGGTTCAGTTGTTGTTGATCTTGCCTCTGAAACAGGCGGAAACGTTGAAGGAACAAAGCCTGGTGAGATTGTTACAACATCTAACGGTGTTCGTATGTGGGGCGGAAAAGATGTCCCAAGCCAATTGGCTTTCCACGCATCAATGCTCTTTTCGCGTAACGTAGTAAATCTCTTGATGCTCATGACTAAAGAAGGTGTTGTTACACCTGATTTCACAGATGAAATTATTGACGCAGCTACTCTCACATATGGCGGAGCTAAGCGCACACCAGAACTAGCGAAGAAGTAAGGGAAAGATCATGAGCAACGGTTTAGCACTTCTTTCGATCTTCGTTCTTTCAGTCTTTATTGGGTTTGAGGTTGTTTCAAAGGTCTCAACCACTCTTCACACTCCCCTGATGTCAGGTGCAAACGCTATTCACGGAATTATCTTGGTGGGAGCAATTACCGTGGCGGATCGGGCAGCAAATAACCTTCAACTTATTTTGGCGATCATCGCTGTAGTTCTTGCCACTATCAATATGGTCGGCGGATTTGTTGTTACCGATCGCATGCTTGAGATGTTTAAAGGCAAGCCTCGCGCCGCTAAGTCAGAGGCAGGTGATTCCAAGTGAGCCGCAATCTTTATGACGTTCTAGGTCTTTTTGTTTCAGTCTGCTTCATTATGGCTCTTAAGGGACTTTCATCTCCTAAGTCAGCACGCCGAGGCAATCTCATTGGTGCATTTGGCGCGACTGTCGCAACTGTGCTGGTTTTCTTTGAGCCAGGCTCATCGCATCACCATATAGCCCTCATTCTTGGCGCGGTTCTCTTTGGTGTTGTTGTGGGCGTACCTGCTGCTCGCAAGATTCAAATGACGCAGATGCCACAGCTCGTTGCACTTTTTAATGGAGTGGGTGGCGGAGCTGCTGCTCTTGTTGCGATCGTTGAATATCTCAAGCTTGGATCAACTGCTAGTACTCCAGATGTCGTTGCAACTGTCTTTACAGTAATTGTTGGTTGTGTTTCATTTTCTGGCTCAATCATCACATTCTTAAAGCTCCAGGAGCTCATGACAACTCGTCCTGTTGTTTTTCCTGGAGGACGTTTTGTTATCGCAGGAACTTTAGTTGGTGTGCTAGGCACGGCCGGTTGGGTTATTAACTCACTGGGCACAGCCCCTCTTCTTATTATGGGAGCACTTGCACTTGCCTTTGGCGTGCTCTTTGTTCTGCCAGTTGGCGGAGCAGATGTGCCAATCGTTATCTCATTATTAAATGCATTCACCGGTCTAACAGTTGCTGCAAGTGGTTATGTATTGCAGGCAACTTTGCTGATCGTTGCAGGAACACTTGTCGGAGCATCAGGAACAATCTTGACTCGCCTCATGGCTACTGCGATGGGCCGCTCACTCTTTGGAACACTCTTTGGTGCCTTTACCGCTAAACCTCAGGCAATAAGTGAGGCCGGGGAAGCTCGCCCAGTGAAATCTGGCTCTGCTGAAGATGTTGCCATTCTTCTTAACTATGCCCAGCGCGTTGTTATCGTTCCTGGATTTGGATTAGCTGTTGCTCAAGCACAACATACTGTGCGCGAAATGGCAGATCTGCTCACATCTAAAGGTATTGATGTTGCTTACGGTATCCACCCCGTTGCAGGACGTATGCCAGGACATATGAATGTGCTCCTTGCTGAAGCGAATGTTCCTTATGAGCAACTTGTCGAGATGGAAGAAATTAACCCAACATTCCCACAAACCGATGTCGTCTTAGTTGTCGGAGCTAATGACGTTGTTAACCCTGCTGCAAAAACAACTCCAGGATGTCCTATTTATGGAATGCCTATTTTGGATGTTGCTCAAGCGGGAAATGTCATCTTCCTTAAGCGTTCAATGCGCCCTGGCTTTGCAGGTATTGAAAATGAGCTTCTCTATGATGCAAAGACCACCTTGCTCTTTGGAGATGCTAAAGAATCACTCACAAAAGTCGTGAGCGCACTAAAAAATCTGTAGGTGGCAGATCTCAAGGCTTTAGGTAGAGTTGGCTGATGCCGGAGAAGCGACCGCCTTTTTTTAGCGAATTCCAAGAGCGGGTCTTGATAGCCGGAGTTTCAATTCTTGCCGTGCTTGCTGCATTTGAAGTTGGACAGCTCTACAACCAACATAAGCATTCACAATCGCTAGTTGATCAAGCAATCACCCGCGTTACATCAGGTGACCCCCGCTCCCCTCAAGTCGGTGTTCTTAATCAAGCTGCGATTGAAGCAATTTTGAAAGCAACTGGGGACAGGTGGTCAAACTATTTCCCAATAACAACTGCTTCGGCGTTTGATCAATCACTTGAAGGCCAATACAGCGGAGTTGGAATTTGGCTTCGAAAGTCAGAATCAGGATTACTTGAAGTATCAAGTGTTCAGCCAAAATCTCCTGCAGCAAATGCCAAGGTGCAAGTACTTGATAGATTAACTAACGTAGATGGCGTTGATGTCAGCGGTGACTCAGTTTCTAATGCAATTGCATCCCTGCGAGGAGTAGCTGGATCATCTGTTACTTTAGATTTTGTTAGAAATAAGATTAGATACAGAGTTCTGGTAACTCGCTCAAATGTTCTTACCGGCGATGTCACTGCTGTCGCTTTGGGTAAAAATATTATTGATATTCAACTTTCGGCAATATCGATGCATACCGCAGATGATGTTGCTCAGGTCTTGGCAAAGTATCCCCACAGTAAAGGTGTCGTACTTGATCTCCGAGATAACCCTGGCGGAATTTTAAGCCAGGCAGTTTTAATCGCATCCTTATTCCTACCCAAAGGAACCGTCGTTTCTTATGATCCAAAAGATGGAGCAGAACAAATTTTGCAATCTACAAATCTCAGCCCAGATCCTGCTCCTCTTGTTGTTTTAATCAATAAAGGGACGGCAAGTTCTGCGGAAATAATTGCTGGTGCTCTCCAAGATCGAAATAGAGCAGTCATCATTGGATCTCGAAGCTATGGAAAGGGAACGGTCCAAGAGATCACGACCCTCAGCGATGGATCGCAACTTGAAATCACTGTTGCAAATTACAAACTCCCATCTGGTCGCACGATTGACCGAAAAGGAATTACGCCAGATTTAGAGGCAAGTGATCCAGGTGAAATTGCGAAAGCAGTATCAATTCTTGGTGGATTAACGGCAGGAAGTAAGTAGCGCCCCTGTACCCTTAAGCAATTAAGAATCTACATCCGGGGGTGATGAAATGGTGAAAGAAATTGGGCGAAAGCTCATTGCGCAGAATAAGACTGCCCGTCATGACTATTTCATCGAAGATGTATGGGAATGTGGAATTGTTTTAACTGGAACCGAAGTTAAATCACTTCGTGCTGGCCGCGCCTCACTTATTGATGGCTTTGCCATGATGAATCACGGTGAGCTTTGGCTAAGCAACGTCCATATTCCTGAATACACCGAAGGTACCTGGAATAACCACACTCCAAGGCGTGATCGAAAGCTTTTGATGCATAAAAAGGAGATCAATAAGATCGCTGGAATTATTAAACAAGGAGGCTTAACCCTTGTTCCTCTCTCTCTCTACTTTAAAGATGGAAAAGCGAAGATCGAATTAGCACTTGCCAAGGGTAAGAAGGCCCACGATAAGCGTCAGAGTTTGAAAGAGAAGGAAGCGAACCGAGAGATGACGCGCGAACTATCGCGCCGAACATCTGGAAAAGCAGGCTAGTTTCACGAGTGATTAACGCTTTCATGTAATTTAAATTACAATGAGCACGCAACCTAACCCATGGGGGTGAACGGTCTCGACTTTAGATGTTGGGGCAGAGGAAGCGGGCCGAGGAAGCCGGGATGATCTCGTTAACCAATAACCCTGGCAAAACTATAAGCGCCAGTACAACTGCCGCTGATTTCTCACTCGCTGCTTAAGCGATAGAAATCCGTTAGACCGAGTGCGCCTTCGACTCGGAGCCTAACGTCGTTAGAGGGCTTACCTTGTTGCAATGTTGCGGGTGTAACCGGGGAAATTAACTGCAAATGAGTTCGTTGACTACATGTTCGTGTGAGAGTCAGGACTGAGAAGACGTTTAGCGAACTACGCCCGTAGAAGCTCTGTGTCAGTACTAGAGGACCCGGGTTCGATTCCCGGCACCTCCACGTTTGATCTGGTTAAGACAGCTTGCCGCGAGCAAGTTGTCTTGGCCAATTAACTTCAACACCTAATTCATGTGCTGCAAAAAGTGGCCAACGAGGATTGCGAAGCATCTGGCGAGCAAGCATTACAGCATCAGCTTTACCAGAAGAAATAATTTCATTTGCTTGGACAGGGTCAGTAATCATTCCTACAGCTGATGTTGTGATGCCGCTTCCACTTTTGATTTTTTCAGCAAACTGAACTTGGTATCCAGGACCAATTGCAATTTTTGCATCGTGGACATTGCCGCCACTTGAGGCGTCAATAAGGTCAACGCCGAGCCCTTTGAGTTCTTGGGAAAGCTTGACCGACTCTTCGATTGTCCAACCGCCTTCGGTCCAATCTGACGCTGAGATGCGAACAAAGAGAGGCATTGTCTCTGGAATAACTTTACGAACCTCAATAGCGACTTCTTTGAGGAACTTTGTGCGACCGTTGAAGTCTCCACCGTATTCATCTGTGCGGGTATTAGAAAGTGGTGAACAAAACTCGTGAAGCAGATAACCATGGGCTGCATGGATTTCTACAAGATCAAATCCTGCCTTCACTGCGTTCTTGGCAGCATCTGCCCATTGGTGAGTAAGGGTGTGAATTTCTTCAATGGTCATTGCATGTGGCAGTGGATAACCTTCAAATGCAATTGCACTTGGTGCAACGGCTTGCCATCCACCTTCAGCAGCAGTAGCCATCAGGTGATCTGCTCCAGGAACTGTTGTTCCACCTTTTCGCCCTGCGTGAGCTAATTGGATTCCGATTTTTGAACCTTGGCTATGTACAAAAGTAGTAATGCTCTTCCATGCAGCAACTTGTGTATCGTTATAAATACCTGGGCATCCAACTGAAATTCTTCCCTCGGGAACTACTCCAGTTGCCTCTGCCATGATCAACCCAGCCCCGCCTGTGGCAAATGAACCAAGGTGAACGTTATGCCATGCTCCAACAACACCATCAACAGCTGAGTACTGACACATAGGACTCACCCATGCGCGGTTTGAAATCTCAAGGCCTCTTATTTTTATTGGATCAAACAGTTGTGGCATTTACTTATTACCGCTCTCTTCTATCTGCGTAGGGGTGTTATGAACGCCAGTAATGTCTCCAGCAAGCTTTGAACCCTCACCGCTGCGATTAAGTGGCGTTCCCGTATGTTCTGCAGGAACGGTGCCAAGCAACCCTTTTTGAAAATCATCAAATGCTTTAAGTACTTCTGCCTTTGTATTCATAACAAATGGACCCATCCAAGCGACTGTTTCGCGAATTGGCTCTCCCCCAAGGATTAATACATCCATTGTTGGCGAGCGAGATTCTTGGGATTGATCTGCTTTAACTACAAGCACATCGCCATCGGTGAGAACAGCAAGCTGACCCATATGTACTTTACTTTCATTGTCTCCCACACTTCCATTGCCATTAAGTGTGTAGATCAAAGAGTTGTAATCAGATCGCCAAGGAAGACGAAGCTCGGCTCCTGGTGAAAGTGTTGCGTGCACAATCGTGATGGGTGTTTGTGTTGATCCAGGACCTTGGTGGCCATCTACCGCACCGGCGATCACACGGATGAGCACTCCACCATCAGGAGATGAAAGAAGCGCAACATCCTTTGCACGGATATCTTGGTAAGCAGGCTTCGACCATTTCTTTGCAGCTGGGAGATTTACCCAGAGTTGGAAACCATGAAATAGACCTCCGCTGACAACAAGATGTTCCGGTGGTGTTTCAATATGAAGAATTCCAGCTCCTGCTGTCATCCACTGAGTGTCACCATTTGTAATAGTTCCACCGCCGCCATGGTTATCTTTATGGTCAAAAATTCCATCAATAATATAAGTAACAGTTTCAAAGCCACGGTGAGGGTGCCATGGCGTTCCCTTTGGTTCACCTGGTGCATATTCCACTTCGCCCATTTGATCTAGATGAATAAATGGATCTAAGTCTGCAAGATCAACACCTGCAAATGCTCTACGAACTGGAAAGCCTTCACCTTCAAAACCTTGTGGCGCTGTAGTAATGCTTTTAACTCGGCGTGCTTTTGCAGCAGGATCTGCAGTAACGCGAGGCAATACGGTGATGTCACTAACTGTTACTGCTGGCATGATCCACCGTCCTAGAAGTTCTGCGAGTGTTTAATGATTGAAAATTCAACTATTCATAGTATAGAACCAATAAAGTGGCTTCGCTATTCCAAAATAAGTATGTGAATTTGCTCATCTGGGGTCTAAAATCAGCCACAGGTGTATGAGATGAAAACTATCCGCTTTTTAGACCGAACTATCGGGTGGATTTTGCCTGGGTTAGTTGGACTCGTTGCCTCAAAAATATTCGTTAAACCCCGACGCGTGAAATCTAGAAATATGAGTAGTTGGGCTCTACTTCACTCTGCCGGTGACTATGTTGCTTGGGGCAAAAGTGTTGCAGGTGCAAATAAGACGGTCTTAATTATTCATGGCTGGGAATCTCATGCAGGTCATATGAACATACTTGCAGAAGCACTCAATAGCGCGGGTTTGAATGTTGTAGCAATGGATGCGCCAGCTCAC
>CAIUAO010000109.1 GCA_903897155.1 uncultured Actinomycetes bacterium
AGCGCTCTATAAAGATCTTTAGCAGTTTCTTCAGCGCTAGAAACCAATGTCACGCCATCCCCCATGACATAAGAGATAACACCTGTCAGAAGAGGGTAATGCGTGCATCCCAGAACCAAGGTCTCTACACCTGCATCTTGCAACGGCTTTAAATATTCACGGGCAAGTGAGGTGATTGCAGCTCCTGAAGTCTCACCGCGTTCAACAAACTCTACAAATTTTGGACAGGCAGCAGATGTGATCTCTAACTGAGGCGCGGCAGCAAAAGTGTCCAGATATGCACCTGAATCAATGGTCGCGTTTGTTCCTATAACTCCAACTTTGCCACTTTTAGTCGCTGCAACAGCGCGTCTAACTGCAGGTTGAATAACTTCAATAACTGGAATTTCATATCGCTCGCGCGCATCACGCAACATCGCGCTACTTGCTGTGTTACAAGCAATCACAATTGCTTTAACGCCAGATGCAATGAGCTGATCCATAATCTCTAATGCAAATGCTCTTACTTCAGCTAACGGACGAGGTCCATATGGCCCGCGAGCAGTATCTCCAACATAAAGAATTGATTCCCCAGGTAATTGATCAATAATTGCTCTAGCGACGGTTAGGCCACCAACGCCAGAATCAAAGATTCCAATAGGCGCATTAGGACTCGGCTTGGCTGGGCTCACCCTCTAAGTCTATCGGGCATTATTTAGCGCATTTAATCACACTAGGCGAGCATCACATCAAGCAGATTGCTCTGCAGCCATCCCAGCCAAAAGTAGACGGCATATAAAGGTTTTTGAGGGTCGCTTTCAGGCAGAGCTTCAAATTTCTCAAAGCTAGATTCATCCACCTCAAGTCGCACAGAAAGTGCAATACGTAAATCGTTTATAACAGCAAGCCATGTATCACTATCAAGGTCTTCTATGACTCCAGGACTATTGCTGTCCACAATTACCGCTAGCGCCTGTCTTGCTCTGCGCAAGGTGAGATTCTTTTTACTACGCATTGCTGGTTCAGTAAATCTTCTAAAATCAGCAGCAGATTCAGGATCGGCATAAGCATTAGGAAGTAAGCGAAGCAGAACTGGATCATCCGGTGTCGCTACTTCGTCCGGCGCGGGTTTAAGTTGGTGCATCAGTTGGGCAAAGGGATCACTCTCATCGTAATGATGAGGGATATCAATGACTCCAAGTAGTTCAAGAAGCTGTTCGACAAGATTAATTAATATATGAGCTTCATCGACTGTTAGGTCAAGATAATATTTATCTTCTTCGCGAGTAAATTCAGACATGAGAGATTTTCATACCTTGTCATCGCGCTGCAAGGTTGCCCAGAGTCCATGCTCGTGTAGCCGCTGCACGTCCCATTCCATCTCTTCTCTACTACCTGATGAAACCACTGCCCGGCCGTCATTATGGACTTGCATCATAAGTTCATGTGCTTTTTCTTTTGAGAACCCAAAGAGCTTAATAAATACGTGAACGACATATGTCATCATGTTAACTGGATCATCCCAAACGATTGTTACCCATGGCTTATCGACAAGTTGGGATATGTGAAGATTGGATTCACTTTCAACATCAATAAGTGTGTCGGTGCTCATCGTGTAACTACTGTAACAAAAGGAGAGGTGCTTAAGATATAGCTTGCATCCTCCGGTGTGCTGACTTGGTATGTGTAGAAACCAGGAAAAGTGTTATTTAGTACAAATGAGAAATTGCCGTTTGTATCGGTCGTTGTAGTCATAGGGGTTAGATGTGGATTGGCAGCAGAAACAATTCCAAGGTTTACAGTGATTCCAGCTACCTTCGGTTGGATCTGTCCAGTAACTGTGTATGCCACTCCGCTCTTTATAGATGAGGGAGGAGACCAAGAGATCACGCGCGCAACTTTGACAGCAAGTGATGTTGTGTCGCCTTCAAGCCGTGTCCATGTTCCATCCATGATCATGCGGGTAGTGACGTTGCTGCCCCATAAAACAGGAACTGTAAATGTTCCATCGGCCGCTGTTATTCCATCAAAAATATTTGTCCATACTCCATTTACTCCAAGTACTTGTAGGTGTGCTGGGGCACCTGCAATAGGTGATTTATCTGGCAAAGTAAAAGTGCCGGTAATGGTCGTTGGTGTCCCTAAGGTAATACCAGTTGTACTTAAGGTTGCATCAACATTAAGTCCTGCAACTACTTGATCAGGTGCTATCGATGCTGCAACTGTTCGAATTGCGGTAAATGCAAGTGGGTCTTCCATTCCAAGAGTCCACTCAGAAATACCTGCAAGCCTGTAGGTATTTATGAGATTTGCACGCAAAGTAAATGACTGTTGATCTTGATACCAGACAGTTCGAGTTGCTGTGCAGGTTGTTAGAGATCCATTTGCTGCAGTTCCGTTATAAGTCTTTTGATAGGTAAATGTTGATTCTGCGTATTGCGGGTTAAAAGTTGGGCTCGCGCCATATGCAGCGGCAAGAGCTGTGGCATCGTGCATCGCAAATACTGCAGAGACTCCTTTTGCAACTGTCTTTGCATAGTTCACAGGAAGTGTTGGACATACTCCGCTGACACTTGTCACCCAATCACGGCCATAACCAGGAATGCCAACATAAACTTTTGATGCAGGTATGACAGAGACTGCATATGTGATTGCTCGTGTTGCCCAGTCAAGTGGACCAATTGGTCCGGGGGATGTTGTTGAGAAGTCATAGGCCATGATGTGCAGTTGATCAATCATGGAGGCGACTTGCGGCCATGCATATTGGTAATAACCTTTTTTACCTGATGCTGGGTCAAAAGAAACTGGAGTTGTAATAGAAAGTAATTTTCCTTGGGCGTGTAGAGCGGTAGAAAGATCTTGAATAAATTGAACCCACCGAACTTGTGTGGTGGGCCATGTGGTGAGCGGATCAACGAAGGCAAAAGATTCAAAATCTAAATCAATACCATCAAATTTATTGCTCATGACTAAATTCACAATTGTGCTAACAATGCTTGCTCTGGAGCTTGGATCTGCAAGTAGATTAGATAAAACTAATGGTGTTGGTTTACCGGTTACTGCATTTGTATTTGTTCCATCGGTAATTGTGGGCAATATTTTATATCCTGCGCTTTGTAGTTGTGCGATAGGACCAGCCATAGGAACACTAGGGTTTGCTGGGGTGTAGAGATCGGTAATGGTGTTCTGGTTTTTAAGTGTGTACCAAAATGGTGAGACTTCGCTGATTAAATCCGCATTGCTCATGGCAGAGGGAAGTGAGGTCTTCATTGAATAATAAGGAATCCATCCAGAAAGAATTTTTCTTGGAGGGTTACCTGCTTGGGCAAGAGAACTTGAAATAAATAATGAAAATATTGTGGCAAATACTGTGATGTAAATCCGCCGCTTTTTCATCACTCTTTCTTTAACCTGCTATATATCTCTTTGCACGTAGGGCAGATGGGAAACTTTTCAGGGTCGCGAGTTGGAACCCATTTTTTGCCACACAGCGCCCTGACTGGTTTGCCAGTCACCATAGCTTCGGTGATCTTTTCCTTCTTCACATAGTGTGAAAAACGTTCATGATCGCCCTCATCTGTTGGCGATAAGCGCTCTTCTTCCAGCACATCAACCCCGCCATTACCGCCAAAGGGGTTACTAAAGGGGTTTTTCACGTTCACAATCTTATCGCGTACGATTGCGTAATGAAGGATCTACTACGCACCGCCGACTTAAGTCGTGCTGATGTCGAGCTACTTTTAGATACCGCCGCAGATTTCGCTGCAAAACCTTTTAGTGCAAATACCGCTCTAGCACATCGCACTGTTGCCATATACATGACAAAGCCTTCAACACGTACACGATTAGCATCAGAAACTGCTGTCGCTCATCTTGGTGGAACTCCAATCTTCTTACGCGCAGATGAACTACAAATTGGTCGCGGTGAAACAATCGCTGACACAGCCCGCGTCATAAGTGGTTTTGCATCCGCGCTGCTTGTGCGCACATTTGCTCAATCTGATGTTGATGAGCTCGGGAAG
>CAIUAO010000110.1 GCA_903897155.1 uncultured Actinomycetes bacterium
ACTCACGTATTCCAGAAGTTGTCGATGAGGCTTATGGTCTTTTCTTAGACTTAGATGCAAAAGATGATCAAATTGAATTTCCTGTCGTCTATGCATCTGCAAAAGCAGGTCGTGCATCAATGACTCGACCAGAAAATGGCGTGATGCCAGATCGAGAGAATCTCGATGCACTCTTTGAAGTTATCTTTAATACGATTCCGGCACCGGTGTATCACGAAGGTGCGCCGCTACAAGCACACGTCACAAACCTTGACTCCTCTCCTTATCTCGGTCGTTTAGCACTTTGCCGTGTTCGCGAAGGTGTTATTAAAAAAGGCGAAACTGTCATGTGGATGAAGACTGATGGAACAAGCGAGAGAGTAAAGATCTCTGAGCTGCTTATTACAAACGGATTAGAGCGGGTTCCAGCACTTGAAGCAGGACCAGGCGACATCATCGCTGTTGCAGGTATCGAGACAATTACTTTGGGTGAAACGCTTGCCGATCTTGAAAAGCCTCACGCCCTTCCTCTCATCACAGTAGATGAACCATCTATCTCTATGACGATTGGTATTAATACCTCTCCTCTTGCAGGCCAAGTTGGAAAGTTACTTACTGCGCGTCAAGTGAAAAACCGTTTAGATGCAGAGCTCATTGGTAACGTTTCATTACGTGTTATAAATACAGATCGTCCTGATACATGGGAAGTGCAAGGTCGCGGTGAGCTACAACTTGCAGTTCTTGTTGAAATCATGCGACGTGAAGGTTTTGAATTAACCGTCGGAAAACCACAAGTGGTTCTCAAGACAGTTGATGGAAAACTTCAGGAGCCAATGGAGCGTTTGAGTATTGATATTCCAGATGAGTTCTTGGGTGTAGTTACTCAACTCATGGCTCTTCGTAAAGGCCGTATGGAGCAGATGGTGAACCACGGAACAGGCTGGATTCGTTTAGATTTCAAAGTTCCTTCACGTGGTCTCATTGGTTTTCGTACTGAGTTCCTTACAGAAACTCGTGGAACAGGTCTTATTCACCACGTCTTTGATGGATATGAAAACTGGAATGGTGAGATTCGTACACGCTTGAGTGGTTCTCTTGTTGCCGATCGCCGTGGAACTGTTACTGCTTATGCTGTTGATGGAGTTCAAGAGCGCGGTGTGATCTTCCTTGAAGTAGGAACTGAAGTCTATGAAGGCATGATTGTCGGAGAGAATTCACGTACCGAAGATATGGATGTCAATATTGTGCGTGAAAAGAAGTTAACGAACATGCGTTCATCTGGCGCTGATGATGCCAACCGCATCGTTCCTCCAAAATTGCTGAACCTGGAACAGGCTTTGGAATTCTGCCGCGAAGATGAGTGTGTGGAAGTAACACCTAAGACCGTTCGCGTTCGCAAGGTAATTCTGGATCAAAGCGAACGAGCACGTAACGTTGGCCGGGCAAAGAAGGTCAATCAGAACGCTGAATAGGTGCTTCTGTCAGCCCTTGCTAGTTAGATAGGCCTATGGCTTACCTCAAGGGTGAAAAAGAATTAAGGCTGGTACGGCGCGCAAGCGTCTTGCCAGCTTTCACTTTTTCTCCTGCGCAATTAGAAGTTATCAATCACCGCCGAACACCGCTTGCTGTTTATGGGGGACCAGGAACAGGCAAAACAACGACGCTAGTTGAATCGGTCATTGCGCGCGTTAGCGCCGGCGTTGATCCCAATTCGATTCTCATTATTACTTATGGACGCGAGCGTGCTGCAGATCTACGAGATCAGATTGCGCTGCGCGCAGGATCTACTTCTTTTGAACCACTTGCGCGGACATTTCATTCACTTGCGTTCTCAATTCTTAATGAAAAATTGGGGCAAGATCCGCTTCGTTATGTATTGATCTCAGGAGCTGAGCAAGATGCAGCCATCAAGGCAATGGTTCAAAACCCATTAGTGAATGTTCCGTGGCACCCAGACTTGCAGCAGGCGCTTACAACAAGGGGATTCGTCCGAGAAGTTCGCGACTTAATTTTGCGAGCAACTGAACTTGGCCTTAATGCAAAAGATTTACAAGCCAAAGGCGCAGAGTTAAAAGAGAAGTACTGGGATGGCGCTGCTCATTTTTGGTCGCATTATTATTTTAGCTCTGAATTACAAAGCGCCACAGTCGGTGATGGTCTTGTTCGTATTGACCCCAGCGCGATTATTCATGAAGCGCTGATGTTGCTAGATAGTGATGCCAAACGATTAGATCTTTACAGGGCTCGCTACACAACAGTTATTGTGGATGAATTTCAAGAAAGTGATCAATCGCAAAGAGCGCTACTCAAACTTCTAGCACCTGATGATCTTCTTATTTTTGCTGATCCTGATTCGGCCATTGGCCGCTTTCGAGGAGCAGATCCAGATGGTTTAGTGCGTGCACTCGATGCAATGGCACCTAAGAAGATTGTTTTAGGTGAGGTCTTTCGAAGCTCACCTGAAATTACAGATGTTGTGATGGAAGTATCTTCTCATTTTAAAGGAACATCACCGGCTCGATTAAGAAAGAGTGTGGTGAGCAAGGAGCCAGGCAGTGTTGATTTAGCAAAGCTTTCTGGGGTGAGTGAAGAAGCAAATTACATTGCACATGCTTTTAAATCAGCACACCTGCGCACTGGCCTGCCATGGTCACAGATGGCCGTACTTGTGAGAGCTCCTGGCAAAGAGGTAAGCGCGCTCCAGCGTGCTTTTACATTAAATGGAATTCCACTCAGCGTTGATGCGACGGCTCTTGCACTTGCTGATAATCCAGCGGTAACACCACTTCTTGCACTTGCTCAGGTTGTAATAAGAGTAAATAAAGGGGCAAAACTCACCGCATCTGATTGGCCGACACTTGAGCAGATCTTGCTCTCTGAATATGGCGGAGCAGATGCACTACAACTTCGACAAATTCGCCTTGCTCTTTCAAAGGTACGTGATGACAAAAGAAGCACAACAGAGATGATGATTGATGCACTTGTGCAGCCAACAGCTCAATTACCGTGGGAGCAGATACTTCCGCTTAAACGTGTCAATGATTTAATTGCAGCAGGTAAAAAGGCAGCGCACTTTTCAAGTGATGTTGGTGATTTAATCTGGGCGCTTTGGGATTGCGCAAAAGACTACGAAGGTAATCCACTTGCCAATGTGTGGCGCCAAAGAGCGTTTGCCGGCGGTTCAAAAGGAGCACAGGCAGATCGAGATTTAGATGCAGTCATTCAACTCTTTGAATCCGCACGCCGCTTTACAGAACGCAATGTTGATTCAACTCCGCAACTTTTTATTGATCAGTTACTTGATGAAAGAATCCTTTCAGACAGCATTACATCTAGTGCTCAAAGGGAAGAGGTTGTTTCCCTTCTTACCGTTCATGCAGCAAAGGGGCTTGAGTGGGAATTAGTTGGAGTTGCTGGTTTGCAGGAAGGTTCTTGGCCAAACTTAAAAGAACGTGGCTCACTTCTTGGTTCAGATCGTTTGGTAGAAGCAGCACGAACTGGGCTCACCACTCACAGTGAGATTAGGGCAGCATCAGCAGCTGGTCTGTTGGAAGATGAAAGACGTTTGTTACATGTAGCCCTTTCACGCGCAAAATCACGACTGATTGTTACTGCGGTTGCTGAAGAAGATTCTGCCCCCTCTAGGTATTTTGAAGAATTGTGCGAGAGCGTGCATGGTTTTGGTTCTGATGAACTTACATCTTCCGTTCCAAGGTCTCTCACGAGCCAAGCACTTGTTGCAACGCTTCGGCGTGAAGTAATGCGAGGAGATGAATTTGCCGCCGGACTGCTTAAAACGTTAGCCGATGGTGGGATAAAAAGTGCGGACCCAGATCAATGGCTGGGCGCAAAACAACTCAGCGTTGATGCACCGGTAGTTGGCGCGGATCAAAAGGTATATGTTTCACCAAGCAGCCTTGCCTCATTTGATGATTGTGGACTGAAGTGGTTCTTAGAAAAATCTGGTGCTCAAGATGGTGACTCCACTGCGCAATTGCTAGGTGTTGCTATTCACTTCATCGCTTCCCAGGTAGCAAAGAATCCAGATCTGAGCGCGCAAGAAGGAATTGCTCAACTCACTGATGCATGGCCAGTTGTTGATCAAAATGTAGGTTGGTATAAAAAAGAGCAGCTTGAAGTTGCATCTGAGATGATTCGCCGTTTCTTTGAATGGAATGAAAAGAATCCCCGTGAGTTAGCTTTTGTTGAAAAAAGCTTCACAGCAGAACTTGGCAGAGCAGTTCTCAGTGGCTCTCTTGATCGATTAGAGGTTGATGAGAACGGAAAGTACTTTGTTGTTGATTTGAAGACCGGCGGTACTTTTGATACTCAGGAAGATGTTCGGTCAAATAAACAATTAAGTGCTTATCAATTAGCCGTAACAGAGGGTGCAATTGAAGGCGTTGATGCGGGGTCTAAGACAGCTGGCGCAGGACTTTTATATCTAGCGAAAACAACGACTAAAAATGAAACTGTTGACCAAGGCGCAATTATCCCCGATGTGATTAAAGAAGAGATTAAGGCAACTGCAGAAGGTATGGCAGCTGCGACTTTTAAAGCTGTCATAAACAAGCGTTGCCGCACATGCGCTCTTAAAGGAATATGCCCGCTTCAAACACAAGGGCGGAGTGTGATTGAGTAATGATTAGCGCAATTGAAATTGCCCAAGCACTTGCAAGTAATGGAGGCAAGCTGATTCTTCCTACCGATGAGCAGCGGGCAATAATTGAATCTACTCATATGGGTCCAACCGTCATTATTGCTGGCGCCGGTTCTGGAAAGACAGAGACGATGTCGCAAAGAGTGCTCTGGCTTGTGGCAAATGGGATCATCTCTCCTCATGAAATATTAGGTCTGACTTTTACTCGAAAAGCAGCGGGTGAACTTTCACAGCGCATTAGAAAACGCCTCAAGCAACTGCGCAAGGCTGGTCTTATTCCCCAAAGCGCGGAGGGGAATATTGCACCTGATATCACTGTTGATGTTTCCACCTATCACTCATATGCAGGACGCATTCTGGTTGAACATGGCATTCGTATTGGTATTGATGCAGATATTGAACCCCTTGGTGAAGCAGCGGCTTGGCAACTAACAAATCAAGTAGTTAATAGCTTTGCTGAAGTTGATTATGGAATTTTTCATAAACCAGCCCATATTGTTGAAGCGGTACTGAACTTGTCAAGTGAGATTGCAGAACATAACCAGAGCGTTGAATCTATCCGCGCTGGTTTGATTGAACACTTGGAAGATTTCCAGAAAATTACTTCAGGATCAAATGATGAAACAAGATCAGCGATTGAGATCATGAAAGAGCGTTTGGCAATCTTGCC
Source organism: uncultured Actinomycetes bacterium (assembly GCA_903897155.1). Lineage (GTDB taxonomy): Bacteria > Actinomycetota > Actinomycetes > Nanopelagicales > Nanopelagicaceae > PALSA-747. The sequence goes on from CAIUAO010000110.1 coordinate 5,310, forward strand.
TATGATTGAGAAGATCGATCAGCACCGCCTTGAACATGGGGATCTAACGTTTAACGATCAGATGTCATATGCAGCAAAACTAGTGGAACAAGTCCCTGAAATTAGTGAGATCGAACGCGCCAAATATAAAGTAGTTCTCCTTGATGAGTACCAAGATACTTCTTATAGTCAGGTGCGCTTTTTGTCCTCTTTGTTTGGAAGGGGCCATGCTGTTACAGCGGTAGGAGATCCCAACCAAGCAATTTATGGCTGGCGCGGTGCCTCAACACAAACACTTGAAACTTTTGCAGAGCACTTCGGGAAAGATTGCAAGACCTTTGATCTTCTCACGACATGGCGTAATGACAAGAGAATTTTAGAGTTTGCAAACACTGTTATCGGTAGTAGCTCGGTATCAGTTAAGCCACTTCTCCCCAGATTAACCGCCGGTGAGGGTGAAGTATCTTGCGGTCTTTATCTCACACTTGCAGATGAAGCAGAAGCTATTGCTAAGTACATGGCTAATTTATGGCATGAACCAAAACGCCTAGAGTTGCCAGAAGATGCACGCAGTAGCTTTGCTGTTTTAGTTCGCACTAAAAGTTATATCCCTCAAATTGAAATGGCACTACAAAACGCTGGGCTTCCAACAGAAGTTGTTGGCGTGGGAGGCCTTGTTCATATCCCTGAAATTGCAGACATTATTGCTCTTCTTCGCACAGTGACATTTCCCGATGCTGGAACTGCCCTTGCACGTTTGCTCATTGGTCCACGGTTAGCACTGGGTCCTAAAGACCTTGCTGCACTTGGTTCATATTCCAGAGATATTGCAAAGAAGTCACAGGTACGACGCAGCGATAAATTAGAAGAGATTTTAGAGTTCGGCAATCACATAGTTCTTGAAGCAGATGATTTCGCTATTGGTTCAATCATTGAAGCACTTGAATTTATTGATGATGCGCCAAGAGGATCGTTTTCATCAGAAGGCCTTAATCGCTTAAAGCAGTTTAAAGAAGAGCTCACTGGACTTCGAAGAAATATGACAGGTTCTATTACTGACATGATTATTGAAGCAGAGCGCTTCTTACACCTAGACACAGAAGTCTTGGTCAGAGATGGATGGGAAAAGGGGCGCAGGCATCTAGATAAGTTCCTAGATGAAGCTGCAACTTTCCAACGTGCCGGTGGAAGTCTTTCAACATTCTTACAATGGCTAGATGCTGCTGAAGCACGTGAAGGTGGACTTAAACCTGCATCTATTACAGTGAACAATCGCGCAGTTCAACTTCTTACAGTGCACAGCGCGAAAGGTGCCGAGTGGGATGTTGTAGCAGTCCCAGGACTTATCGAAGGTGTCTTTCCTGGTAAAGAGCGAAGCTCATCTGCATGGACAAAATATTCAGGTTCATTACCATTGCAATTTAGAGGCGATCATCTGCAATTTGAAGATTTCCAGTTCCCACATAGCAATAATATTAAAGCTAGTGATGTTGGCAAAGCACTCGAGAAGTTCAGTAGACATTGGCAAGAGCGCAAAATTCAAGAAGAGTTCAGACTTGGTTACGTTGCATTCACACGGGCAAAGACGCACTTACTGTGCACTGCTACCTGGTTTAGGGATGGCAAGAGAGCAGTAGAGGCAAGTGCACTATTTAATTTAGCTTATGAATTTTGTGAGAAAAAAGATCCCTCATCAGTAATTAACCGAGCAGAGAAAGCCGATGAAAATCCAGATCTGGCTAATCCGCGAAGCGCAGATTGGCCACTACCAAATTCACGTGCTGGTCTTATCCAAGAATCAGCAAAGAAAGTTGTAAGTGCACAAGGTTTTGATATCCAAGCAGCCCTTGGCGTAGAGAAAGATCCGCAGAGGGTGTCACTGCTTTCAGATGCTCAATCACTCATCTCGCAAGTGAAAGAGAGAAACAGCGTTGAAAGTATCTATCTTCCACAGCGCTTATCTGTCTCATCACTGATTACTCTGGAAAAAAATCCAGAAGAACTAGCAATTAATATTCGCCGCCCAATGCCAAGGCATACAGATCCTTTTGCAAAGAGGGGTACAGAATTTCACTTATGGCTTGAGCGTCACTTCGAAAGCAGCACACTTTTTGATGAAGACGTCTTTGATCCGATGGTTAAAAGTGATGTTCCTTTAAAGGAACTTCAAGATTGTTGGCTTGCAAGCAGTTGGGCAAAGCGCACTCCACATGAAGTGGAAGCAGGGTTTGAAACTGTGATTGCTGGTGTCGTTCTGCGCGGGCGTATTGATGCTGTCTATAAAGATGGTGATGAGTACGAAGTTGTCGACTGGAAGACAGGTCGGGTCAAGGAAGGTGAAGATTTAGAGAGCGCTTCTATTCAGCTTGCTATGTATCGATTGGCTTATGCAAAACTCCATAATATTCCCATTGAGAAAATTAAAGCTGCTTTTTATTATGTTGCAGATGATAAGACAATCTACAGAGAAAATTTATCTAGTGAAGATGAGATAGCTGTAATTATTTCAGCTATTGAACTTGTCTCTTAATTTCAACCGCTAGAGGAATATGATCGCTGATTGCCATTTTTTCCATAGTTACTTGCGAATAATCTAATTCCTCTTTACTCATTATGTAGTCAAATTGAATTGCTGGCTTCCATGAGGGATAGGTATTTTTAATTCCCAAAGTTCTCCAAGGCGTGAGTTTTTCAGGAAGATTCCATCCGAGGTTGAGATCTCCAAGCAGCAGATGTGTACCAGGAAGTTTTGCCATAAAGCGTTGAATTTTTCGTAGTTGAAAGTAGTTGACAAAAGGAACAAAGGATAAATGCGTGGTTGCTACGGTAAAACCGTTTTCAAGTTCAGCGATGATACATACTCGTGGTTCATCTTTAATATACATAAGGCGCATACCTTTTTTACCACCCACGGCAAGTGGCATACCAATCCAAGCTTTACCTAGATCTAATCGATGCCACTTTTTCACTGCAATCTTTGAGATCATTCCAATGCCATAACTTGGTGAACTCTGTGATGATTGAAGTTCACTTTCATCACCCACAGGTTTTCTCCACACGCCACCGGGTGTTCCAATAAGTGCGCGTGCATATGCCCAATCTTTTGCGCCGGATGCTTTGGCTATCTCTTCTACCTGCCTTGCGCCATCTGTGCGTGGTTGGTTCTCATCGACTTCTTGAACTCCAAGAAGATCACAATCAAGGTTGGCAAAAATACTTCTAAGCTCAGAGTTTGGCCCTTCGGGCAGCGGGGGCTGGCCGTGGAGCAGATTCCACGAGATGACCTTCATAAGTACAGGCTAGTAGGGTCGCCTCCTGATGAAAATTCTTAAACTACCTCTATCGCGTTCAGTTGTTGATCGTGCTGCGCATCTGCGCACAGATGAGGCAAGCCTTGCCAAACTTTGGGCGAGCGGACGGATCCTTCATTTTAACGGCGAAGCATTTTTATCTGATGATCAAGGGCTGAAGTATTTATCTGCACAAGAGGTCACAGGTGTTGGAGAGAAAATCTTTCTAGGCGCCCATAACGATGTTGCATATTTTCTTTGGTGCTCTGAAGTGGGAATTGGCGCAGAGGATTCATATAAAACTTTACGTGAAATTGGACATCTACTTTCAGCTTTAGATATTGGACTTGCCGTACATGCTCAGGCAATTGCCCATTGGCATCATCGCAATCCCATCTGTCCGATGTGTGGCAGTCCAACTTCTGCCCAATTAGGCGGATCGGTCCGCAGATGTAGTGCAAATAGCCATGAGGTTTACCCTCGTAATGATCCAGCGATTATTGTTTTAGTAAAAGATTCTAAAGATCAGATACTTCTAGGTCGCCAAAGTGTCTGGCCAGAGCATCGCTTCTCAACGTTTGCAGGTTTTGTTGAAGCAGGTGAATCCTTTGAGCAATGTGTCGTCAGGGAAGTTTTTGAAGAAGCAAATGTTAAAGTCGCCGAGATTAATTATCTTGGTTCACAACCTTGGCCATTTCCTCAATCACTGATGATTGCATTTGAAGCAACAATTCTTGATCCAGAAAATGCCAAACCAGATGGAGAAGAGATAGTTGATATCCGCTGGTTTGATCGTGATTCACTTTATGCGGCAACACAAGATGGAACCTTGTTACTGCCACCTGTGATTAGCGTAGCTAGAGCAATGATTCAGGCTTGGTACACCCAAGATGGTGCCCAGCGCCCAACACTTCCTGACGCAGAAACTTGGCGTTAAATGGAGCTCGAAGCGATTCTTGCTGGTCTTGATCCTGAGCAGCGTGAAGTTGTTACAAATATCAGAGGACCTGTCTGTGTTATTGCAGGAGCGGGAACGGGAAAGACGCGTGTTATTACACACCGTATTGCATATGCAGTCGCAGCTGGAGTAACAGATCCAACAAAAACACTTGCGCTCACATTCACAGCACGAGCAGCAGGGGAGATGCGTGCTCGTCTGCGCGCACTAGAAGTGCCAAACGCTGCTGCGCGGACATTTCACTCGGCGGCCCTTAAGCAATTGATGTATTTCTGGCCCTATTCATTTGGTGGCTCTTTCCCCAAACTATTAACAACAAAGGCAAGCTTTCTTTCAGAAGCGATGGGGCGTACTGATACTTCACTTGCACCTGGTGCTCAAACACTTCGGGAAATCAGTGGAGAAATTGAATGGGCTAAATCCTTGCAGACCGCCCCAGCAGATTATGTAGAAGATGCGCTAGGGGTTGGACGAACACTTCGCATTCCTAATGGAAGAGCCGATAAAGATAACTTTGCAGAAGTTGCCAAAGTCTATGAGGCATATGAAACTCTTAAACACCAAGAGCGTGTGATTGATTTTGAAGACGTGCTCTTGCTTACAGTTGGAATGTTAGAAGAAGATCGTGATGTCAGAGAGCGCATACGGGACCAATATAGATATTTCACAGTAGATGAATATCAGGATGTGTCACCACTTCAGCAAAGGCTACTTAATCTTTGGCTGGGTAACCGTGATGACATTTGTGTGGTGGGAGATGCTGCTCAGACTATTTACTCATTTGCTGGAGCAACTTCTTCTTTCTTAATGGGCTTTACCCAGCGCTTTCCTAAAGCTGCTGTTATTCGATTGACTCGTGGTTATCGAAGCACCCCTGAGATTATTGAGATGGCTAACCAAGTACTCAAAAGCGGTTCATCTCACCAGGATCATGAGCTTGTCTCTATGAATGAGCGGGGAGAGAAGCTTGCAATACGAAAGTTTGCGGCTACTCACTCTGAAGTCAATGACGTTGTGGAGCAGATTGTTGCGCTTGGCAAAACTCATTCAGATATTGCAATTTTGGCCAGAACTAACTCACAACTTGATCCATTTGAAGCAGCTTTGAAAACAAAGAACATTGAGACGCAGCTCAAAAATAGCGAGCGCTTCTTCGATCGCATCGAAGTAAGAGACGCTATGCGCATCATACGAAGTGCATCTGTTATTCCAGGTGAAGGGGGAGATTGGGTTCATGATCTGACCTCTGTTCTTAAACCCTTTGGCTCCACAGATTATGTTCGCGCCTTTATTGCCCTAGCCAATGAAATGAAGGAGAACGGAACATCAAACCTTCGTGCTTTCCTGCGCGAACTAGAGGACCGGGCCGAGCAGAACAACCCCCCAACCCTGCCTGGCGTTGTTCTTTCCACCCTTCACGCAGCCAAGGGTCTTGAATGGGAGCATGTATTCCTTGTTGGGATCAATGAGGGGGTCTTGCCGATGGGGCCTGAAATCGAAGAGGAACGCAGGCTTTTCTATGTGGGCCTGACCCGGGCGAAGAAGACCGTGCACTTGTCGTATGCGGGGGAGCCATCCCAGTTTTTGAGCGGGATTAGCTCATAAATTTAATTCGTTTGCATCCACCTGCATTGATGCTTTACCCTTTATCCACAGTTGGTAAAAGATCCTAAAAGATCGTTATTGGAGGCACACGTGTCACAGGCACTAGCAAGAAAGAACGGCCGAGCAGTTGCGGCCGCGATTTTTGCTGCTCCAAAATCAACAACAACCACACATGCTCATTCATATGCAGCCAAGTTCTGGGCAACCAAGAATTTTGCAGCCTATGGACTGCGCGGATCCTGGAGTTCTATCGGTTAAGAGACCGAAAAGACCCACCAGGGGCCGCACATCCATAAGGATGAGCGGTCCTTTTTCTTTTCCCAAAAGAAATAAACCCACACAGAAAGAACTGAGGAAAAAAAGGAAAGTGGAGGTGAGAACAATGACTGTTCTCTTCAGCGAGCTATTGGTCCCCGGGTGGGCCGATGAGATGGTCGGCCTGGCCGATGTCACAGGGGCAGATTTATCTCTGCCATGTCACAACAGTGATCCTGAAGTTTTCTTCTCTGAAACTTCAGATCAGATTGCACTTGCAAAGTCACTCTGCGCAGGTTGCCCAATGATTGCCGCATGCCTTGAGGGAGCACTCTCTCGTAAGGAGCCATGCGGAGTATGGGGCGGGCAGTTATTTGATGATGGCCAAGTGGTTGCTGCAAAGCGCACAGTAGGTCGTCCTCGCATTAACCGCGAAGTAATTGAGTTGCCGGAAAGTGACCTAGAGATGGATGAGGCACTAGCGAGCTAATTGCTGCATCCGCATGAAGCGTTGAATTCCCAATACCGTTTTTCAGATTTCTCAAACGGGGATAAGAGATCAACCCAGTGCGATGCAGCGGTCAGCGGTGAGTGTCCTGTCGCGGCATATTGGCCAACAAGTGTGGCCACCATGCCAACGAGGGTCGCAATCACTTGCGTAGGCAGCTCTGTCCGCAAGGATTCATGCAGTAACGAAAGATCGGTGCTCTTCTTTGTCAGCGCCACACAACGCAAGCACGGAGTAAGACCTGGAATAACAAGAGGGCCAATTTCACAATGTTGGCCAATGAGTGGATTGATATGCAAGTGAGTAGTTCCCTCACTCATCCATCTTTGAACATAATCCCATTCAATTGGAATGGTAGAAATAATTAAGTCGGGGTGCGCTTTAGCCACCTGATCTGTAGGTATAAATTGGGAATTGCGCATGATCTCTTGCGCGAATTCATTTCTCTTTTTCCCAATATCACTCATCCTGGTTGCAAGACCGCAGATGTCATCTGGCCCAATATGCGCCGACAAATGTGCGCGAGTAATAATTCTTGTGTTATTAAAACCCATGGATTGAAGCGTTGCAAGTAGGTTTCTCGCCAAACGGTTTTCACCAGAGATCAAAGTAGTAAAGCCGCCGCGCAGTGAGAGCTCTTTGATACCCCCATCATTGCTATCGGTCCTATGGGTGATTAAATCTAATTCACTTTGCAATTTCATCTGCGTAAGCACGGCGCTTGGATCGGCATGGGGGCCGTGAACGATATGGGAAAGGGGAGTGCGTAGGTTTTCTACAAGCCCATTTTGTGTGAGAACACTTTGTAAGCGCGCTACCTTCTCATAACTCATTCCCGTGCCCTGTGTTATTTCAGCAAGTGCATGTCTTCCATCAAAGTAGCGCGTGATAGTTCGCGCTGGTTCTAGTGGCAGAGCTATCGCAAAGTAGGGAAGTGCGAATAGGATTTCATCGCCTCGGGTGCGACTTTCAACACCTGGCTTTAATCGGGGATAAGACAGTGGGAGCATCTGCGAAGAATGGCGGGTTTTGATGAATGTATGAGCAGTCAATGAAATATCTGGGGATAAAAAAACTGACCCCGCGTTATGCGAGGTCAGTTCTGTAATTATTAGCTAACGCGTATTGGTTAAGCCTTACCCAAAATGCGGTTGACCTTGGTGCCGCACACTGGGCAAATGCCCTGTGCCATACGACGACCAGAATCAGAGACCTTTACGTGACCTTCAAAGGCACGCTTCTCTTTGCACTTAACGCAGTAGGCCTCGCCCTTATATTCCTCGGCCATAATGACCCTCCCATCGCCGCACGTGCCAAGAGAGGATCTCAGGGCCAAGCGTACGAACAAGAAATACATTACCCCCCATCACGCGTAAAGAACGGGATTTCACGCTCATCTGTGCGTAATCTTTAGGGAAAGAGGGGCATCACACCCGAAATGTCCGATTTAGGGGAGCAATTACTCCAGATCGAAGGTTGGCTCAGGAGTTGCCGCTAGGCCCGCCTCAAAACCTTCGAGAAAGGCCTCTGCGCGCGCCTTATCTGGATCTCGATCTAAGTAATGGGTGAACTCATCACCATGTCCTGGAACGCGAAGGTGGATGAGCTCATGGAAAAGAACGTGTGAAATAACGTATTGGGGCACACCATTGAGGCGGTGAGAGATGCGAATGGTGCCATCTCCTGTTGTGCACGAGCCCCAGCGCTCGCGCATTGTCCGCCAAGTGATCGAAGATGGGCGTTCGTGGAATTCGGGGAGGAATTTTGTGATCAATTCGTGTGCCAAAGTCTCAAGTAGATCATTACTGCTGCGATTTTTAGCTTCACGCTTGAGAACAATCGCGATCATCTCCGGAATCATCGCAAATTCATCCTTGCGAGACATGCGATCTGGAATATGGATCTCAATAATGCCGTTTTGTCTGTATGCGCTGATGCTTCTTTTGCGCCTCGTGCTTCTTATTACGCGAAATTCAGGCAAATTATCTGGAAGCGGATTGATTTTCGGAGATTTACGTTGAAATCGCTCACTCTTCACGGGGGTGAAGGTATCTTCAAAGATGGATTCTTGAATAAAGTTCTCCACCGATTGCACGTAGTTATCCCCTGTTTCTCCACAGACTTATCAACAACTAGATGCATTAATTGTGGCATTTCTCTTTGATTATCGTGGGAAATTGCCATAAGTTTCGAACACCAAATCTTCGGATAACCGTTTGGTGTCGGCAAGGGGAAGGCTGGCAACAAATCGTGCGCCCGGAGATTTGGCTTTTTACTGCCCCAAACTAAAGTACTTGAAAGTTAAATCAATCCTGAGAGATCGTCGGGAACGGTTGTACTTGCCAAGAAGGCGGCAGGGTCAGCCAAGTCAGCAGAAGTTGGAAGCAAAGTTGCATCTTCCCAACGATGATCACGAATCTCAGATCCACCTTCCACTGCGCCACCCAAAGAATAAATTTCATTCCAAAAGTTTGCGCACTCGCGCATTTTTCTCGGGCTTACTTCTAAACCCAGAAGTGTTGCAAAGAGTTGTTGTGTTGGGCTCGCAGAGATTCTCTTACGTCTGTGAGTCTCAGATAGTTGTGGGAAAGATGGAAGGCGATCTTGGGCAGAGATCGCTGTGATGTGATCAATCCATCCTTCGATGAGTGCTAGCGCCATCTCAAGTCTTTCAAGTGCAGCGCTTTGCGCAGGACTTTGTTCTGGCTGGAACATTCCTTGGTTAATTGCCAAGCTAATTGATTGCGGATTAGAGATATCTAATTCACCAGAGTCCATAGCGCTCTGCGCTTGGTCTTGAATTGCCTGAACATCAACTGTGATTCCTTTGCCATAAGCAGTGATGAGATCTTGAAGGTAATTAGGCAGCCATGGCGTGTGAGAGAACAAACGTTCTGCTGCAATCTCACGAAGTGCTAAGTAGATAGCAACCTCTTGCTCAGGAATATCTAAGCCTTCGGCCCATGCGGTGATGTTTGTGGGGATCATATGAATGCCTGACTTTTCAAAGAGGGGCACTGCAACATCATGTGATCCAGTTACTCCAACTGCGAGGGCGCCAATTGATTGCCCTAGTTGGTTTGCGATTAATTGCCCCATAAACCCGCGCATCATGGGCAAAAACGCATTGACATTAAATGTCATTCCAGCTGGCACACCTGGCATTCCCTCTAAGCCTTCAGGCAAGCCAATATTTCCATTCTCATCGGCACCTGCCCCCGTCATATCCGTCATGACTTTGGCGAGCGCTCCAGCCATCCCTTCAGCGAGCGGCTCAACGAGCTTTTGCCATCCAGGGATACAAAATTCCAACCACTCTTTACGCGTCCATGTGATATCAGCATTTGCCACGCTCATAGGGAAAGTTGTGCGCTCTTGGATCCAGTTATTGGCAATATCAACTGCCTCTTGAATTTTTAGCGCATCACTTTTGCCAACAGGTAAGTCACTGTGTGTGCTGAGAAATTTCCGAGCACTCTCTCGGAGAATTTGCGTTTGCAACATGGGAGTACCGGGTGCGCTTTGGAAACCAGAGAACTGTGATCCAAAGAAACCTTCGTTAGGGGTGAAGCCAAAACCACTCACCAGTTACCCCTCACTCTTCTCATGTTGATGAAACAAATTCTTACCCCTAAATCATCCCGCGAATTCACCTTATCCACATCTTTTCCGCGCGGGTGCTTGATGAGGAAAATCTAATAAGAGGTGGACTAAGGTTGGGCGTATGTTCAGTGCTCTTAGCTCCTTGCATCAAGGTACCCAGATTCATGCGAGCTCTACCGCCTTTGCTGCCTTGATCTGGTGGATTGTTCCTGTGATTGCCGTGACTATCGCTATTGGCTACGTGATTTGGACAACAAAGTTCAAAGAGAAGTTCGATAACGAGACAAATCGCTCAGTAGGAAGCTTTCAGAAATTTCAGAAGACACTGCGCCAGCCCCCGCCCGAGTAGAGTTGGCCCATGAGTTCATTTCAATTTCCAAATAACCCTTTCGGCAATGGAAGAACCCCTCGTCCGCCAAGAAGTGCTGGACCTGGCAAGCCAGGACCACTTGCATACACGCTCATCGCACTTGCCATCATCATTGGAATCTTGGTTTCCCTCACTGGTTTTTACACAGACCTTTTATGGTTCCGCTCTGTAAATTTCACAAAGGTATGGAGCACCACCCTTACAACAAAGATCGAACTCTTTTTTGCATTTGGTTTAGCCACTTCAGCAATTATCACGAGCAATATCTTTATTGCTTACAAAAGGCGCCCTATATACGTGCCTATTGCCGTAGAGCCAGATAATTTTGAAAGATACCGGGGGCAGATTGACTCAGTAAAGCGTTATGTTCTTGCCGGCATTGGGATTGTCATTTTTTACTTTGCGGGCATGACTGGAACAAAGCTTTGGCAGATATGGCTGCCGTTTAAGAACTCAACAAACTTTGGCGTGAAAGATCCGCAATTTCATATGGACATTTCTTTCTTTGTCTTTCGCCTGCCAATGTGGAAATCACTGATTTCTTGGGGAATCTCAACACTTGTTCTAACAATTCTTGCCACACTGGCTGTGCATTACCTCTACGGAGGAATTCGCCCTCAAGTATCACAAGATCGCACAACTGTGACAGCGCGCGTGCAGCTCTCTGTGCTGCTGGGTGTACTCGTTTTGATCAAAGCAGCTGCTTATTGGTTTGATCGTTTTGATTTAGCACTTCACAAAGGAAGTTTGCTGACAGGACTTTCATTTACAGATGTGAATGCGGTCCTTCCTGCTAAAGCAATCTTGGCTGGAATCTCTGTTATCTGCGCGCTACTTTTCTTTGCAAACATTATTCGCCGCTCATGGGTACTTCCATCTGCGGGAATCGCACTCCTTGTTATCTCTGCAGTTTTGATCGCCGGGGTATACCCAGCTGCGATTCAAACATTTACGGTAAAGCCAAGTGAATCTAATAAAGAAGCTCCGTACATTTCGCGCAATATTGCAGCGACTCAAGCGGCCTATGGGCTAACAAGTTCAACTGTAACCGTGAAAGAGTATCCAGCGGTTATCTCAGCTCAGCCTGGACAGTTCGCGAAAGATACTTCAAATATTGCTAATGCGCGCTTACTTGATCCCAATGTGTTGCCGGCAACCTTCCGCCAATTGCAACAGATCAAACCGTATTACACATTCCCAGATGCACTCGATGTTGATCGTTATAACATTAAAGGCAAGAAGCAAGATATGGTCGTTGCAGTTCGTGAATTAAATATTGCAGGTAGCCCTGCGCAGAACTGGATTAATGATCATTTGGTTTATACCCATGGATTTGGATTTGTTGCTTCTCCTACAAATATTGTCGTTGCCGACGGAAAGCCAAGCTTTAGTGTCGGAAATATTCCTGCATCTAATGGTTTAGGTGTATTCCAACCCCGTATTTATTTTGGTGAAAATGTTCCCGGATATTCCATCGTTGGCGGAACAGCTAAGAGCACACCAACTGAACTCGACTATCCTGATGACGCTCAAGCAACTGGGCAGCAGAACTACACCTACCAAGGTAGTGGCGGTGTTCCCATGGGGAGCCTCTTTGATCGCTTGCTCTTTGCTATCAAATATAAAGATCAACAGATTCTCCTCTCAAATTTAATTAATAAAGATTCAAAGATTTTGTATAACCGCGCCCCAATGACCCGTGTCCAAAAAGCTGCACCTTGGTTGACCCTTGATGGAAATGAATATCCAGCAATTGTTGATGGACGTGTTGTTTGGATTATTGATGGTTATACGACAAGCGCCGGATATCCGTATTCAGCCGTTGTAAACATGGCAACCGCGAGCCAAAACTCCGTTACACAGAATGCAGCTTCTGTGCAGACTTTGCCAAATCAGAATATTAATTACATTCGCAACTCAGTGAAGGCAACAGTTGACGCATTTAGTGGTCAGGTAACTTTGTATCAATGGGATACAACAGACCCAGTATTGAAGACCTGGAGCAAGGCATACCCTGGAACAGTTCAGCCAAAGAGCGCTATTTCACCCGCACTTCTTCAACACATTCGCTATCCAGAAGGCATGTTTGAGATTCAGCGCAGCATCTTGGCGACCTATCACGTAAATAATGCAAGCGCGTATTACGGCGGACAAGATTTTTGGAGAGTTCCATCTGATCCATCATCTATTGGTGCTAACGCTGGAAACCAGCCACCCACCTATCAAACAATGCAATTGCCAGGAACTACCTCAACAGCCTTTACATTGTCAGCTTCCTTTGTCCCACGTGGTGGAAGACAGAATCTGACTGCATTTGTTCAGGTTGATTCAGACCCTGGACCAAATTATGGAAAAATGACTGTTCTTGAACTACCACGTTCAACAAATATTTCAGGTCCATCTCAAGTTGCTTCAAACTTTGAGGCAAAACCTGATGTTGCCCAGACACTTTCGTTGCTGCGCCAAGGTGGTTCAGATGTTGTGCTTGGAAATATGTTAACTCTGCCTGTTGGTGGGGGACTTCTCTATGTTCAACCAGTTTATGTTCGCGCGACCTCAAACGCGTCTTCTTTTCCACTTTTACAAAAAGTTTTAGTCTCCTTCGGGGATCAAATTGGATTTGGAAATACACTTCAAGATGCTCTCAATCAAGTATTAGGCGGCTCATCTGGTGTTGTTATTAATAACAGCCCAACTGGCACAGGATCAACATCAACAGCTGGTTCAACATCACTTAAGCAAGCACTTGCAAATGCACAATCTGCACTTGCTGCTTCTAATCAAGCGCTTAAAAATGGTGATTTCACTGCATATGGACAAGCGCAAAATCAATTAAAGGCAGCAATTGCTGCTGCTATCGCTGCGCAAGGCAAATAATTACCTCGTTTTGGGTAATTGGGAGTTATCTCCTAAGATTGCACTACCGACGCGGGGTGGAGCAGCTCGGTAGCTCGCTGGGCTCATAACCCAGAGGTCATAGGTTCAAATCCTGTCCCCGCTACTATGAAATACCTTTACGACCCATCTTCAGATGAGTTAATCGCATCATGTGCGGCAAGAACTGTAGATGCCATCGCCCATGCATGGCGTGAAGGCCGCAGAGCCCAGATAGTTGTTACGGGTGGTCGCACCGGATCTGCAAGTGCTAAAGCAATTGATATTGCATTATTTAGACTGATCCGCAATAACGAAAGTTTTGAAGGATGCGTTGTTCATATTTGGTTTAGTGATGAACGTTATGTTTCATCAGATAGTGATGAAAGAAATGACAAAGCACTGATCGAAGGATTCTCACTTTCAACAGCGCATTGTGTTTTTCACGTCGTTGATTTTGCAGGAAGTAATCCTGAACAAGAACTTGATGGAGCAGCGGCTAACTATGCCCGCGATATGGAGCTAGAAGTTGGTAGTAAGGCATTTGATTCAGTCGTGCTCAGTATGGGTGAAGATGGCCACATCGCCTCATTGTTCCCAGGCAGGATTGATCCAGCTGAACCACGCTATGCGATTGGCATTTCAGGCTCACCCAAGCCTCCTGCTCTTCGAGTAAGTATTTCTCTCTCACGACTTGCCCATGCCAGTGCTATTTACATTTTTGGCTTAGGAGAAGGCAAAATAGGAGCACTAGAGGCCGTTCAAAGTGGACCGGTGGGTTTGCTGGCAGCTAACTCAAAAAGCGCTCAGGTAATAATCATGACTGATCAATTAGTTAGTGGAGTTAAGCAATGACGATTCAACTTACTGTAGTTGGCCTTGGTCGCATGGGCGCAAATATTGCGCGGCGTATTAAGTCTCATGGAACAGGTGATATCAATATCAGCGTTTTTGATGTGAATGCAGATACTGTTCAAGCAGTCGCCAAAGAAGGCTTCACGCCACTTTCATCTCTTGCTGATTTAGCAAAATACAACAACGATGCAAGCCCTCAATTTGTATGGGTCATGGTTCCTGCAGAAGTAACACAGCAAACTATTCATGACGTTGCCGAACATTTGGCTCCTGGATCAACAATTATTGATGGTGGAAATACTTTTTATCGTGACGATATTGCTAATGCCGCCTACCTAAAGACAAAGGGAATTAACTTTGTTGATATTGGAACAAGTGGCGGGGTGTATGGACTTGAACGTGGGTACTCACTCATGATTGGTGGGGATAAGAAGATTGTTGATCGCCTAGATCCAATTTTTAAAGCAATGGCTCCTGGAGTTGAATCTGCCCAGCGCACACCAGGCAAGTCTGGTCAGCCATCGCAATCTGAATATGGTTATTTGCACTGCGGTCCAGTTGGTTCAGGTCACTTCATAAAGATGGTTCACAACGGTATTGAATACGGCGCGATGGCCGCATATGCAGAAGGCCTCAATCTAATTCACGCAGCAAGTCAAGGAATTAAGCACCCAACGGCAGTAGGTGATCATGTTGAAACTAAATATGACTTTAATATGGCTGAAGTAACCGAAGTGTGGCGCCGCGGTTCAGTTGTTGCATCATGGCTACTTGATCTCACAACAACCGCATACGCAGAAGATCCAGAACTAGCTAGCTATGAAGGTTCGGTTTCTGATTCAGGTGAAGGGCGTTGGACGGTGCAGACTGCAATCGATGCTGGAGTTCCAGCACATGTACTCAGCGCTTCTTTGATGGGCCGATTTACATCACGAGGTAATGATCTGTATGCAAATAAAGTACTTTCAGCAATGCGCAAAAAGTTTGGTGGCCACCAAGAAGTGAAAAAGAAGTAATGGCGCGCAAAGCAAAACTTGAACCGGCAGATGCTCTTGTTCTTTTTGGCGCAACAGGTGATTTAGCAAAAAAGAAGCTATTCCCTGCTTTGTATAGCATGGCGCTTAATGACTCTCTTCATTGCGCAGTTTTTGGTGTTGCCTCAACCAAGTGGGATCACGAACAGTTCGTAGCTCATGCCTTTGATGGAATTAAGGCAGTATTTCCAGATCCAGATGAAAAGATTTTGGCTGAACTCGATAAAGAATTCTCACTCATTATTGGAAGCTATGAAGACTCAAAGCTTTATGAAGATATTGCAGAAGCACTTAAAGATAAGAAAAACCCGGTTATTTATCTGGCTATCCCACCATCTGCATTTAGTAACGTGACTAAAGGCCTAGCAGCAGTAGGTTTAACAGAGCGCATTCGCCTAGTTGTTGAAAAACCTTTTGGCCGTGACCTTAAATCAGCTATTAATCTGCAAGATGAACTTGAAGAAGTTCTTAGCGAAGATCGTATCTTTCGCATCGATCACTACCTTGGTAAAGAATCAGTCGAAGATATCTTGGTATTCCGCTTTGCTAACTCAATTTGGGAACCACTATGGAACCGCCGCTATATCAACAGTGTGCAGATTACAATGGCGGAAAATTTCGGCGTTGAAGGACGTGGAGGCTTCTATGATGGCGTTGGCGCAATCAGGGATGTGCTTCAAAACCACTTGCTCCAAGTACTCGCCCTCATCGCAATGGAGCCACCAGCAGATCTTTCATCGAACATCATGGAAGATGAGAAACTCAAAGTCTTTCGCGCAATTGCCCCATTAAAGGCAGATGAAGTAATTCGGGGACAATACGTTGGCTACCTTGATGAAGCCGGAGTTGCTCCTGGATCTAAAACAGAGACATTTGCTGCTGCAGTTTTGAGAGTGGATAACTGGCGCTGGTCTGGTGTTCCGTTCTATCTTCGCACAGGAAAAAATCTATCTGAAACAACACTTGAAGTAATTATTGAATTCAAGCACCCACCTCGCATGCTCTTTGGTGAGACACAATCTGGCGCACCTAATTTGCTGAGGTTCCGTCTTGGCAAAAATGATGGTGTAGATATTGAATTGCAGGCAAAATCTCCAGGAGATCACTTATCTACTGAACCTGTAAAGCTCACTGTTAACTTCTCTGCTGCACTGGGTGATCGCCAAGAAGCGTATGAGCGTTTATTGCGTGCTGCTATGGCTGGAGATCACATGCGATTTACTCGTATTGATTCAGTTCTTGAAACGTGGAGAATTGTGGAAGATGTTATTAATAACGAACCACATCTTTTGCCATATTTTAAAGGATCATGGGGACCTGAAGCTGCTGAGGAACTTACACCGGGCGGTTGGCTAGCCCTTTAAGTTATTTTATCTCTGAAGAGATAGTAAAAGCAGAATAAGCAATTCCATCAATTGCCACAATAAATATCTCACCTGATGCTTCAATTGTATCTGTAATTTCCTGGTGAAATGGGACAGTTGCTTTAGAGATAACAGCTGGTGGGCCGATGAGAACAGCTGAGCTCTTATCACTATCTTGATGCTTCACCCTTGCCGCATAACCTTGAGATGAACTATGGGTATATTCGGAAGAAGAAAGAGGCACGCCGCCGCGCTCTTGCAAGAAATCTTGAACAGCCTTACTTGCTACAGAATCTTCATTCATAATGACTGAGAAAATACATGAACAGACTAATTCCGTTGATAGTGCAGTGCCTACAGTATTGCCAAGTGGGTGGGTCACTAAGACAAAGTTATCAACGTTAAATACTTGAACGAGTTCTCGTGGCGCCTCTTCAACTCTTTTGCTTTTTTTCTTACCAAACCATAAAAAGCGCATTAATTCAGCGCCTTGATAAGAGCCTCATGGAGATGGCCATTGCTTGTTACCGCGCTTGCTCCATGAACGCCATCTTTCCCATCAATACTTGTAAAGCGCCCGCCTGCTTCACGGACAATGATGTCAATCGCTGCCACATCCCATAAGGCAAGTGATGGTTCAGCAGCAATATCTACTGCGCCTTCAGCTACAAGTACATGTGACCAGAAATCACCGTGCGCCCTTGTGCGCCAAATCTTCTCTTGTAATGCAAGCATCTTTTCTTTTCGACTGCCCCATCCGATGAGGTCTGAATATGACAGAGAGGCATCTTTAAGATCTTTAACTTGAGACACGTGAATCTTTTTTGGCAAACTATCATTTTCAACAACAAAAGCGCCATGGCCAAGTGCTGCATACCAGCGGCGATAAAGAGCAGGCGCACTTACAACCCCAACTACTACTTCACCTTCTGGATTACATAAACCAATAAGAGTCGCCCATGTTGGCACACCACGCAAAAAGTTCTTAGTTCCATCAATCGGATCTATAACCCAGTAGTACTTGCCGCTATGAATATCTGCTGCGCCAAACTCTTCACCAAC
>CAIUAO010000111.1 GCA_903897155.1 uncultured Actinomycetes bacterium
ATCAATGTGAAGCTAACGCTGTCCCTTGTATTACAACCGTGGCTCCATGGCAGGCATATTACCTTGGCCGCCAAAAGGATCCAGCAAAGCCAGTTCCATTTAAGTGGACATACCACTTCTTCTGGGGTCTAGAGGATGTCGTTGCGACATATCAAGATATTTGGAGTCAAATTCCAAATAACTCAAAGGCAGGAACAATTTGGCCAAACGATCCAGATGGTCAAGCATGGAGTAGTCCAAATGGATTCCCACCTGCACTTAGTGCTTTGAAGTTCACAACTACAAACCCAGGTTTGTATGCAGACGGAAACCAAGACTTCACATCACAGATTTCAGCATTTAAGGCTGCAAATGCTGATGTGCTTCTAGGTGTCCCAATTCCTCCAGATTTCACTACTTTCTGGAACCAAGCTGTTCAACAGGGATATCATCCAAAAGTTGCAACAATTGGTAAAGCACTTCTCTTCCCATCAGCTGTTGAAGCACTTGGTGCAAACGGACAAAACCTGTCTACTGAAATGTGGTGGGGTCCAACCTTCCCATTCAAGAGTAGCTTGACCGGACAAAGTGCAAAACAGCTTGTAACTGCATACGAAAGTGCAACAAAGAAGCAGTGGTCACAACCACTTGGTTTCTCACATGCACTCTTTGAAGTGATGGCAGCGGCCGTAAAGGCAGCTGGCTCTACTGATAAGGCAAAGGTTGCAAAAGCACTTTCTAAGTTAAAGGTCAGCACAATTGTTGGACCTCTTGACTGGACTAAGGGACCTGTACCAAACGTTGCTAAGACACCACTCGCTGGTGCACAGTGGCGCGCAGGAATTAATGGTCACAAGTATGACTTGGTAGTCGTTTCTAACGTAGCAGGCAAGATGATTCCTGTTGCTGGAAAAGCACAAGCTCTTACTTACAAATAAGCAATAGGTAATCCGAGCCAGGCGGCTTTCTAAGCCGCCTGGACTCACTAATTTTATTAGTCATCAAGAAAGGTAATTGTGAGCGCGCAGCTTTTAAAAGTATCAGACCTCAACAAAAGGTTTGGTCGAGTTGTCGTTGCCGACGGCATTTCTTTTGAAGTTAATAAAGGTGAGGCATTTGGGATTGTTGGTCCAAATGGAGCAGGAAAATCCACACTTCTTAATCTTATTAATGGCACAGAATCCATTGATAGTGGAGAGATCTTCTTTGGAGAAGAAAAGCTCAACTCACTAGATCCCGCTGACCGAGCACGCCTTGGGATCGCTCGTACTTTTCAGATCCCTCGTCCATTTGCCGATATGAGTGTCTTTGAAAATGTATTGGTTGGAAGCACATTTACACGAGTAGAGCGAAACCGCTCTGTCACCCATGAATTAGTTATTGAATCAATTTCGCGTGCAGGCTTACTCGACCATATAAACACCCCAGCGGGAAAACTACGACTTCTTGATCGTAAACGTTTGGAATTGGCACGAGCACTTGCATGTGAGCCAAAGATTTTACTTTTAGATGAGATTGCTGGCGGATTAACTGATGCTGAGCTACCAATCTTGCTTGATGTTATCCGGGGTCTTAACGCTTCTGGTGTAACAATTATTTGGATCGAACATATTGTTCACGCGCTCGTTTCTGTTGTTTCACGTCTTATGTGTATAGCTGGGGGACAGGTAATTGCAGTGGGAGATTCACACTCAGTACTCAATAACGCCAAAGTAATCGAGCTTTATTTAGGTAATGATTTCTCTGAAGGACAAGCAAGATGAGCATATTAAGCGTTAGCAATATTGAGGCGCACTACGGGGACCTTCAAGCTCTCTTTGGCATCAGTCTTTCCATTGATGCCGGACAAGTGCACTCTGTTATTGGCGCGAACGGAGCAGGTAAATCAACGCTTCTTAAGGTTATTGCTGGAAATCTTCCTGCCTCTTCTGGAGAAGTTACCTATCAGAATAAGAAGATTAATAACCAATCAGCACATGAGAGAGTTAAATCAGGAATTTCACTTGTTCCAGAGGGCCGCAGAATATTTTCATCTCTCACCGTTGAAGAGAATTTAAAAGTCGGAGCTTTCACAAAAAGGCCTGGTCATTGGAACCTCAAGACTGTCAAAGAGCTCTACCCACTTCTTGCAGATCGCTGGAATCGAATTGGTTATTACTGTTCGGGTGGCGAGTTGCAGATGCTTGCAATTGGCCGCGCCCTCATGGCCAACCCCGATCTACTTCTTATTGATGAAGCCTCCCTTGGTTTAGCACCCGTTGTCGTTGCCCAGGTTTATGCATCTTTGTCAGAGATCACTAAACAAGGAACTTCAGTTTTGCTTGTTGAGCAAGATGTTCATCAGGCTCTGCGTGCTTCATCAAGTACCTCAGTGTTACTTGAAGGCAAGGTTGTCATGGAAGGCAGCTCCTCATCTTTGAC
>CAIUAO010000112.1 GCA_903897155.1 uncultured Actinomycetes bacterium
GCCTAATACATCTCCCTCACTTCTTTGTTCAAGATCAATGCGAGAGAGCTCAAAGCCATCGAGTGTTCCTGCAACGGCGTTAAGTCTTGTCATTGCCTCTGATTCTTGCGGAGCACTTGTCACAATCAAGCAGAGTCCGGGAACTTTTCCTCGCCCTACGCGTCCTCGTAATTGGTGAAGCTGTGAGACTCCAAAACGATCTCCGTCCATGATCACCATCATCGAAGCGTTAGGAACATCTACTCCTACTTCAATCACTGTTGTTGCGACAAGCACATCTATCTCACCGCGAGAAAAAGCGGCCATCGTTGCATCTTTTAATTCAGATGGTTGCCTGCCATGAAGTGGCGCAATCTTTAACCCTTTAAGGGCGCCTGTTGCAAGAAGTGGAGCAAGGTCCTCCACCGATGCCATAGGAATTTTTTCATCTTCTAATTCTTCATCCATCATGCGCGCTACTTCCCGGTCACGCTCTGTCATTCCTGTGGGTTCAATAGCAGTAGCGCTAATTCGAGGGGCAACGATGTAAACCTGATGCCCTTTTTCTACCTCTTCTTTAACCCGCTGCCAGGCTCTATCTAAGTAGTGCGGCTTTTCTAATACAGCAATCACATGGGTAGTAATCGGTGTACGGCCTGATGGAAGTTGGCGCAGTGTGGAGACTTCTAAGTCGCCAAAGATTGTCATAGCAACTGTGCGAGGAATAGGCGTTGCCGTCATAACAAGCACATGGGGTGGGAATTTTGCTTTACCGCGAAGTGCATCTCTTTGCTCCACGCCAAAACGGTGCTGCTCATCAACGACAACTAAACCTAGATCTTTAAAATCAACACCTGCGCTTAATAGTGCATGCGTTCCAATGACAATACCCGCATCTCCTGACGCAATCTTTGCTAACGCTGCCTTCTTTGTTGCCGCTGGCATCGATCCCGTAAGCAGCACAACTTGTGTCCCGTCATCTGCTCCCCCAAGTTCTCCGCCTTGAGCAAGTGAGCCAAGCAAAGTTGTGATTGTTTTGTAATGCTGCTGGGCAAGTACTTCTGTTGGTGCAAGAAGCGCCGCTTGTCCATCAGAATCAACAACATTGAGCATCGCGCGCAGTGCAACAACAGTTTTACCTGAACCTACTTCACCTTGCAGCAAACGATGCATCGGATGGCTCTTAGCCATATCTGCCTCTATCTCACCGTTTACTTCTCTCTGTCCATCGGTGAGAGTAAAGGGAAGAAGCTTTTCAAATTGTGTAACTAGCCCGCCATCTTTGATAACACGCGGGGCCGCATCAAGGGATGCGATCTCGGCTCGTCTTTGTGCAAGCAAAATTTGCAGAAGTAGAGCCTCATCAAATGTTAATCGCGTGCGAGCGAGCGCAGCTGCCTCCAAAGATGGCGGTCGGTGAATATCGCCAAGGGCCGTAGTGAAATCTGGATACCCTAAATCTTTGAGTACTTCTTTGGGCATGTAATCTGGCAATAGTTCTAACGCATCTAGGACAATCTCCACGCACTGGGCAAGTTTCCATGACGGCAACTTTGATGCAGATGGGTAGACGGGCAAGAACTTTCCTGCAAATCCTGCAAGCGCCTCATCCACATCATTGCCATCTGGAATAAGTTGGTAATCAGGATGAGATAGCTGGCGCTTACCGTTAAAAGATCCAACCTTGCCAGCAAACATTCCTGTGCGACCGATCCGTAGTTCTTTCTCTCTCCATGGTTGGTTAAAAAATGTCAGCCACATCTTTGCCGAACCATCTGTGACAACCACTTCTAATATTGTGCGCCCTGATGCACGGCGTAAATTCACCGCGCTAATTTCGGCAAGGACTGTCGCTTCCTCGCCATCTGCAAGCTCGGCAATATCTGAAAGCTCACCGCGCGCTACATACCTGCGCGGGTAATGACGCAATAAGTCGCCCACTGTTTTCATCCCAAATGCCTTCTCTAGGGCCTTGGCGGTGCGATCGCCTAGGTCCTTGGCAAGGGAGCTCTCTAGGGTGGACATGAGCCAATTCTGCCGACCGATTAGCCATTTAGGTGCGCTTATGGGTAATCTTGCGCTCTTAAATCTTTTATACACATATTTACTGATTACTTGAAGGAGTTACCGTGGCATCAACATGCGATATCTGTGGCAAAGGGCCCAGCTTTGGCAACAATGTCTCACACTCCATGCGTAAGACACGTCGCCGTTGGAATCCAAATATCCAGCGCATCCGTACCCTCGTTGGCGGATCAACTAAGCGTCAGAACGTCTGCTCAACCTGCATGAAGGCTGGCAAAGTCACTCGCTAGTTTTTTACTCTTACAGCTTGAGCTTTACTTCTTGCCAAATATCTTCGAAAACAATCCTGGAGCTTTAGGGTCATTGGCATGTCCTTGGCACTGCTGTGATGCAGGAATCCCGCGCATTACTTCGTCAACGTGTTGACCACATCCGCTCCACGTTGCTTTCCCGCATTTGCGGCAGGTTACTTTTGTGCACATTGCTAAGCTCGATTCACCTTGCGCCGGTAGGAACAGGGGAGTTTTCTAAGATCGCCCACTCTTCATCTGTAAAGAGTCGTGAGCGGATAAGAAATCTTTTTCCTTCAGGGGATTCAAGTGAGAAGCCACCGCCTCGTCCAACAACAACATCAACGGTCAGATGCGTGTGTTTCCAATATTCAAATTGAGAAGCTGACATCCAAAAACCAATGGGCTCTTGGATGCCAGCAACTACTAACTCCCCCAGCAATACATCTTGTCCGCCTACGCGAAACTCTCCTGCTGGGTAACACATCGGAGATGACCCATCACAACAACCACCTGACTGATGAAACATCAGAGGTCCATGAGCTTTATAAAGTGTGCGAAGAAGTTCTTCAGCGTCACTTGTTAGCTCAACGCGTAATGGAATGTTCATCTCTATAGTTTAATCGGCTTAGAAGAATCCGAGCTTGTTTGGTGAATAAGAAACAAGCAGATTCTTTGTCTGCTGGTAGTGATCAAGCATCATCTTGTGATTTTCACGTCCGATACCTGAAGCCTTATATCCACCGAATGCTGCTCCTGCTGGGTATGCGTGATAGCAGTTGGTCCATACTCGGCCAGCCTTGATCTCACGTCCTGCGCGATAAGCAGTATTCATATCTCGACTCCATACTCCAGCGCCAAGTCCATAAAGGGTGTCATTTGCAATCTCCATTGCATTATCAAACCCATCGAACTTTGTTACTGAAACAACTGGTCCAAAGATTTCCTCTTGGAAGATACGCATAGAGTTTTTACCTTCAAAGATGGTTGGGGTGACGTAGTAACCACCAGAGAGTTCTCCGCCAAGATCAGCGCGTTCTCCTCCTGTGATGACTTTCGCTCCTTCTTTCTTTCCAATTTCAATATAGGAAAGAATCTTCTCTAGTTGGTCATTAGATGCTTGAGCGCCAATCATTGTGGCGTTATCAAGTGGGTGACCCATGACTATGGCCTGGGTGCGCTTGGTGACATCGCCTAGGAACTTGTCATAAATCTTGGTATCGATAAGTCCGCGTGATGGACATGTACATACTTCGCCTTGATTGAGGGCAAAGAGTGTGAATCCTTCAAGTGCCTTGTCGTAGAAAGCATCATTTTCGGCAGCAACATCTGCGAAGAAGATATTTGGACTCTTTCCGCCGAGTTCAAGTGTGACAGGGATGATGTTCTCTGATGCATATTGCATGATGAGGCGTCCTGTTGTGGTTTCACCAGTAAACGCGATCTTTGCAATACGAGGAGAAGATGCAAGCGGCTTTCCAGCCTCCACGCCAAATCCATTCACAATATTTACCACTCCTGCTGGGAGTAGATCAGCGATGATCTCCATCAAGAACAAGATGGATGCTGGTGTCTGTTCTGCTGGCTTGAGAACTACACAGTTACCTGCAGCAAGTGCTGGCGCAAGCTTCCATACAGCCATAAGGATGGGAAAGTTCCAAGGAATGATCTGACCAACAACACCTAGTGGCTCATGGAAGTGATATGCCACAGTGTCCTGATCTAATTCACCCGCTGATCCTTCTTGAGCACGAATTGCGGCAGCAAAATAGCGGAAGTGATCGATTGCTAGTGGAATATCAGCATTGATCGTCTCGCGAATTGGCTTTCCGTTATCCCATGTTTCAGCAACCGCGATAGATTCAAGGTTTGCTTCCATGCGATCTGCAATTTTGTTCAAAATAATTGCGCGAGCTGTGGCAGATGTCTTACCCCATGCTTTTGCAGCAGCGTGAGCGGCATCGAGAGCCTTATCAATATCTGCGGCATCACCGCGTGCTATTTCGCAAAATACTTTTCCAGTAACTGGAGTGACGTTTTCAAAATATTTTCCCGAGACTGGCTTGACGTACTGGCCATTAATCCAGTGATCGTACCGAGGTTTAAACGTTGCCTTACTGCCAGGTTGTCCGGGCGCTATGTAGTCGGTCATTTCATCTCCTGTAGTTCACGGGCAACGGTGCCCGAGATGAAATGACCGTACTCCTACATATGCACTTTGTTAAGAGGTGTGACCCTCAAAATTTAGACGACAGGCTCTAAATCTTTCTCTTTTTTGGCGATCAGAAGCCAGTTCACAAAGCCCCAGATCACAAAGGCGCCATAGATCAAATAGAGCGTTGCCGATGGGTAGTAACCACCCTTAATGAGAAGCGGTGTTCCTACTGCGTCCACAGCAATCCAAACAAGCCAGAACTCCACGTAACCCCTAGCTAACCCGTAGGTTGCAAGAGCAGAACCGGTAAAGATCCATGTATCTGGAAGCGGCGCCCATGAACCAAGAGCTTTAATAATGTAATAAGAGATTGTAAAGAAAACGAGCACGACAGGAATGATCTGCATCTTCTCTTTTGTTGTTGTCCAGCGAATCTTGACTGGCTTTTGTGAGCCATCAGCTTCGCGGTTTCTGATCCACTTCTGCCAACCATAAACGCTGACCAGAATGAATAGCACTTGGCGACCAGCTTGTCCCAGCATCACCTTTGTTTGTTGATTGTGATCTGTAAGGCCACCGATAAATAAGGTAAATAGGAGAACGTTTCCGATAATTCCTACCGGCCACGTCCACATCTTGCGACGCATACCAAAAAGTGCGCTTGCAAGACCAAAGACGTTTCCAATGATTTCTTTCCAATAAATGGATTTCGAACCGAAATGAACTTGGGCATTAAATAGCCAATGTATAAATGACACGACAGACTCTTCTCTGCTGTTTCCTCTCATCCAGACTTTAACTGTCGGTACCGGAATTTCACCAGTTCCACCGATGCCTGGATGGCCTCGGGTCGCGGACTATAACCGCCGGTTCGGAATTACACCGACCCCGGAAACAACATCCAAATCTTAGTATCCACTTGCTCTGGATGCATCTTAAAATCAGACTACGAAAAGTGCTTATATCCCTCGTGCACTGCTGGTGCCCCGTTGATGCGCACGCCCTTACCCATCACAACCTTGCCGATTTCAATGGCCTGGCGTGGGAAGGGAAGATGCGGTGAGATCGTTGCGACAAAGACATGGTCTTCTCCCCCATGAAAATCAATCACTTCATCCTCGTGAGTTCTAATCTCAATTCCTACTCCAGAGGCGTTTGCAATATGTGTCAGCTCTGAAACAAGACCATCACTTGTATCAATCATCGATGAGACGCCAGCAAGTGCGAAATCACGGGCTGCTGCGTAATCCACAACAGGCCTCTTATGAAATGAAGTTCGTTCATCGCTTATGCCTTGCTTGAGTAGTTCTAATCCGCGTGCAGATTTACCAGGAAAATCAGAGATGATGACAACATCGCCTACTTGCGCCCCGCCCCTGGTGATTGGATCTTTCACACTTCCATAGACTGAAATTGTCAGAACAAGCTTCTCAGATTTACTTATATCCCCGCCAACAACAACTGCGCCGACTTTCTGTGCTTCATCAACAATTCCCCGGGCAAGTTCTGTCGCATCAGAGCTTGAAAAGTTTGTTGGCACAGCCGCTGCAACTAAAAGAAATTCTGGTATCCCGCCCATCGCATAGATATCTGCAAGGTTTGCTGCTGTTGTCTTCGCGCCAATATCAAAAAGAGATGACCAGGATCTATTGAAGTGGACGCCCTCAACTGCCATATCTGTAGCAAGAACGGCCTTGCCTTCACTTCGCACTTTAGGAATGCTCACAACCGCGCCGTCATCGCCTATGCCGATCAGAACGCGCTCATTTGTGGCGCTGGCAAAGACCGCCTTGATGGCGGTGATCAACTCGGTTTCAGAAGCCACAAATTCCCATTCCACTAATCATCTAACTGGGAGTAGCCTAGAGCCATGTCCGTACAGGTATATATCTTGATTCAAACCGATGTTGGCAAGGCTGGTTCAGTCGCCAAGTCAGTCTCAGCCATTGCTGGTGTCACCCTTGCTGAAGCTGTCACAGGTCCTTATGACGTTGTGATGCGCGCAGAAGCACCAAGCATGGAAGAACTCGGCCGTTCAATTCTTGCCAAAGTTCAAGCAGTGCCAGGAATTACACGCACTCTGACATGTCCGGTGACTGTTTACTAATACATGTCTTCAAAGAAGATCATCCTTGCCATTCAAAATGATGAGACAGACCCACCACATTTAGCTGGCCGATGGCTCATGGAGCTCGGTTTTGAAATAAGAATTCTTCGTGCATACCAGGGTGAAAAAGTTCCCACATCTGTTCCAGATGAGATTGCCGCGCTCATGCCACTTGGCGGTCATATGAGCGCCACTGATGATGAAGTCGCGCCGTGGCTTCCTGCAGAACGTGCACTACTCAAAGATGCCATTGACCGTGATATTCCAATCTTTGCAATATGTCTTGGTACTCAATTACTTGCCATTGCTGGTGGCGGCAATGTGGAGCGCGCAGAAGTTGGCGAAGTGGGTGTTTATTCGATCAACCCAACAAGTGCTGATGATCAGATTTTTGATTTCACTACCTCACTTCCCGTTGCTCAGTGGCATGAAGATGCTGTGACAGAGTTACCAGATGGAGCAACCCTGCTAGCAACAAGTGAAGTATGTGCAAATCAAATTTATCGAATTGGCTCTAAAAGTTATGGCGTTCAATTTCACCCAGAGATTGATCTTGCGATCGTCAAGCGTTGGGAAGCAGATGCAGATAACGCATTTAAAGAATCTGGAAAATCTTCCATTCAAGATGAGTTTGCCCGCGTAGAAAAAGAGCTTGCTGAAATCTGGAAGCCATTTATTCAGCGCTGGGGCAAGGCTGTTCTAGCAAGTTAACTTTATTAAACAGTTACTGCGCAGTCATTCCGCCATCTGCAGAAACAATCGATCCCGTCATAAATGATGATTCATCTGATGCTAAGAAGAGTACGAGATTAGCTATTTCTCTTGGTGTTCCAGGACGTCCAATGGGTTGGAATGAATCAATAGTTTTATAGACGTGGTCTAGCCCCCCAAGCATCTTGGCATGTGCATGGTTAATGGGCGTATCAACCCATCCCGGACATATCGCATTGCAGCGCACACCGGTCTTTGCATAATCAAGAGCAATGCCGCGGGTAAACATCACGATTGCGCCCTTTGATGCTGAGTACACACTTAGGTAAGGCTCTGAAACTAAACCATTGACACTGGACATATTCACAATCGAACCGCTTCCTTGCTTGAGCATTGCAGGCAAAACAGCGCGAGTGAGATACATCGCTCCTTTAATATTTACTGAAAGTGTTCTATCAATAGTCTCATTGCTTACTTCATGAAAAACACCAGGAAGATTAACCCCGGCATTGTTGACCAAGATATCGACAGTGCCACAGTCTTTGATTGTTTGCGCGACTACCGCGTCACACGCCTTGTCATCAGATATATCTATTGAAGCCGAGGTGGCCTTGCCACCAGTAGCGCGAATGGCTTGTGCAACTGATTCTGCTGCTGCGCCATTGATATCAGCGCAGATCACGATGGCGCCCTCTTCGGCTAATCGAATAGCACTTGCCTCGCCAATTCCTGATCCTGCTCCGGTGACGATCGCTACTTTTTTATCGACGCGCATCTGATTCCTCCTAGGGGAAAATTCTTATGTGGAAATACTAAAGCCGCTGGGTCTTTATTCCCAGCGGCTCAAGTAATTGTTACTAGATATTAATCAAGTGTACGAACGGCACCCTTGAAGTGCTTCTTGGCGCCAAGTACCCACCAGAGAAGTGCTCCACCGATCACAACAAGGAATGTGATTGGGGTGTAGTTAGCAGCATGGATATCAAACTTCGAGCTCCACCAAACTCCCGCAGGGTTTGTTGGCATGATGAAGTAGATAGAGACGATCACGATTTCAAGTACTGCAACCGGAGCCATCCACTTCCACTTCTTTCCAAGATTCCATTCACCTTGCTTGAATGCATCACCTTTACGCCAGCGAAGCCAGATTGGAATTGCAAAGGATCCGAAGAGTCCGATAACAGCCATTGAAGTAACAGCGAAGAATGCCACTGCAGATGTGAGCGCTGGCAATGTAACAACTACCGCTGCTGCGCCAAGGCCGAAGGCTGCATGAGAAGGATTCTTGTTCTTATCAAGCTTTGTCCAGTACTTGTGTCCTGGGACAGCCTTGTCTCTTGAGAATGCAAAGAGCATACGTGAGCCTGCAGTTACGCAAGACATTCCGCAGAAGAACTGACCAAGGCATGTGATAACCAAGATCAACTTTGCCCAACCAAGGGAGACAGATGAAACGAAGATGGCTTGTACTGCGCCGCCAGCTTTTGTAATTCCTGCTTCATCAGTAGCTGCATAAAGGAATGTGAGAAGAAGAATCCAGCCAACAACTGCTGAGTATGCGATCGACTTCCAAAGACCTTGCGCCGCAGCCTTGCCAGCTTGTCCAGTTTCTTCTGAAACGTGAGCAGATGCATCAAAGCCTGTGATTGTGTACTGCGTGAGCAAGAAGCCCAGAGGAAGCACATAAATCCAGAAGGCACGATGTGAGAAGCCACTGTTATTAATCTGGTGACTAAATACCCAAGCGGTTGTTTGGTGATGTGATGGGATCAGGATCAAAATTAAAATGATCGCTGTGACACCAAAGATGTGTACCCAAACGTTGACTCCCTGAAGCTTATGAATCATGTTTGCGCCATAAATATTCATCGCAATATGAAGCAAGATAGTGACAAGGAAGACCAAGAAAACAGTCTTGAGGTTGCCAGGATCAAATGACTTTGAATACAGGCTTGCTGCATAGGTAAAGAAGTTAGCAAAGCCATAGTCAACACCAGCTGTCACGGTGATAAGACCAAGCAAGTTAAGCCAGCCTGTTACCCATCCGTGAATTGGCTTACCTAAATTAAGAGCCCAATAATAAATACCACCAGCAGTTGGCATCGCTGAAACGAGTTCAGCCATCACCAATCCGATAATCATGATCAATGAAGCAATGATCGGCCAACCAACAGAGATCGCTACAGGACCGCCGTTATTCCAAGCTTGAGCAAATGTTGTGAAGCAACCTGAGAGAATGCAAATAATCGAGAAGGAGATCGCGAAGTTGTGGAACCCACTCCACTTTCGATCAAATTCCTGTTTGTAGCCGAGTTCAGCAAGTTTGCGAGCGTCGGCATCATTTGAATTAACCATTGTGCAATGTCCACCCTTCCTAGATGTTGGAGAAAGTGTGCCTTGAGTCACGGCTTAATGGAAGGTTAACTCTCATTTTTTTAGGCTTATTTTCTGCCTTTTCCTGCCCATTGTGTACTCCTCACGCTCACTAGTAACCTGCTCTACCTGCCCGTTCTGACCCCCTATCGGAGGCTTTTGTGAATCTTTCTTTGGATCAATTAAAGGCAGATGTTGCCGCAAAGAAGATCGACACCGTCGTTGTCGGGGCAACAGATATGCAGGGTCGACTGCAGGGTAAGCGGATCCATGCACCTTTCTTTATTGAAGACACAATCAAAAATGGCACAGAGGGATGTAACTATCTCTTGGCTGTAGATATAGATATGAATACTGTTCAAGGCTATGACGTCTCCTCATGGGAGACCGGATATGCCGATATGGGAATGTCTCCTGATTTCAACACACTTCGTTATATGCCATGGCATGAAGGAACGGCGCTAGTAATCGCAGACTTTGTTGATCACCATAAAGATTTGATCTCTGTTTCACCACGAACAATTCTTAAAAAGCAGCTTGCTCGGCTTGCAGATGCCGGAATGGTTGCCATGTGCGGAACTGAACTTGAATTTATAGTATTCAAAGACACCTTTGAAGAGGCATGGGACAAGGGCTATACAGGACTTACTCCTGCAAACCAATACAACGTTGATTACTCACTGAGTGGAACTGCTCGCGTAGAAAAACTCCTTCGCGCAATCCGGCTCAATATGGACGCGGCTGGACTTACGGTGGAGTCAGCAAAGGGTGAATGCAACTTTGGGCAACATGAAATTGCATTTAAATATGAAGACGCCCTTGCAACGTGCGACAACCACTCCATCTACAAGATGGGCGCAAAAGAGATTGCCTCTCAGCAAGGATGTTCGCTGACCTTTATGGCAAAGTTCAACGAACGCGAAGGTAGCTCTTGTCACATTCATCTTTCTTTCCGCAGTAAAGATGGCAAGCCGGTTCTTGCCGGCGATGCAGGCGATGGCATGTCTAAGCAAGGCCGTGCATATCTTGCAGGTCTTCAAGCTCACATGAGAGAGCTCACCTTGTTATTTGCGCCAAATATCAACTCATATAAGCGCTATCAAGCCGGAACATTTGCCCCTACTGCAATCAAATGGGGCCGAGACAATCGCACATGCGCGCTTCGTTTAGTTGGAGAAGGTTTATCTCTGCGGGTTGAAAACCGCGTTCCAGGCGGGGATGTCAATCCATACCTTGCAGTTGCAGCGATGGTTGCAGCAGGACTTGATGGAATTGAAAAGAACTTAGAACTTGAGCCTATATTCCAAGGAAATGCATACGCTCTTGAAACAGCGCGTATCCCTGAGACCCTAAAAGATGCACGGGATCTATGGGCAAATAGTGCATGGGTGAAAGAGACATTTGGCGAAGATGTTCAAAAGCACTACACCCATATGGCAGATACTGAACTTGATGCATTTAATCGCGCAGTAACTGATTGGGAACGTGTCCGCAGCTTTGAGAGAATGTAAGGAACTTAAACAATGAGCACATATACCGTTATTAACCCTGCCACGGCATCCCCCGTGAAAGATATTTCGATGGCAGATCTCACCCAGACCGATGCTGTTATTGCCAAAGCACATAAGGCTTTTGAAACCTGGAGAAAAGTAAGTCCAGGTGATCGGGCAAAGCTGCTGCGCAGTTTTGCAAGAATCGTTGATGAGCACATCGAAGAATTGGCACTCCTTGAAGTTTTGAACTCTGGCCACACGATCGGTAACGCCCGCTGGGAAGCAGGCAATGTCAGAGATGTCTTGAATTACTACAGCGCAGCACCTGAGCGTTTATTTGGTCGCCAGATTCCTGTTCCTAACGGAATCGATATCACCTTTAAGGAGCCACTCGGAGTAATTGGCGTCATTGTTCCGTGGAACTTTCCAATGCCAATTGCAGGATGGGGTTTTGCTCCGGCCCTTGCTGCAGGAAATACCGTTGTATTAAAACCAGCAGAGCTCACACCAATGACTGCAATCAGACTGGGCGAGCTAGCGAAAGACGCTGGAATTCCAGATGGTGTATTTAATGTTATCCCTGGCAAGGGAAGCATCGTCGGAGATCGCTTTGTCACAAACCCACTTGTCAGAAAAATTGTTTTCACCGGCTCTACTCAAGTTGGCAAATCAATCATGAAGGGATGCGCCGACCAAGTTAAGCGCGTCACTCTTGAACTCGGTGGCAAGAGCGCCAATATTATTTTTGCTGATGCTGATATCGAAAAAGCAGCAGCAGGAGCACCTGGCGCGGTTTTTGATAATGCAGGACAAGATTGCTGCGCACGTTCAAGAATTTTGATTCAAAAGTCTGCTTATGACAAATTCATGGAACTCTTTGAGGTTGCCGTTAAGAAATTCCGCGTTGAATCCCCTGATTTAGATACAGCAGAGATGGGGCCTTTGATTTCCAAGGGACAACTAGACCGTGTTCAGGAATATATGCCAGATCAATCAAAGATTGCCTTCACGGGAAGCAAGCCAACAGGTGATGGCTTCTGGTTTGCGCCAACTGTACTTATGGCAGATTCAACAAATGATCGTGCATACCGCGAAGAGATCTTCGGCCCAATCGTTTCTGTGATGGCCTTTGACGATGAAGAAGATGCAATCAAACTCGCAAACGACTCTGAATACGGCCTTTCAGGATCAATCTGGTCACGAGATATCGGTAGAGCAGTCCGTGTCTCACGCGCAGTTGAAGCAGGTAATTTATCCGTGAACTCAAATTCTTCTGTTCGCTACTGGACACCATTTGGTGGCTATAAGCAATCAGGTTTGGGACGAGAGCTAGGCCCAGATGCACTCGATGCCTTTACTGAAACAAAAAATGTATTCTTTGATACACAAAACTAAGAAAATCACATAAGGAGATAAGCATGGATCGACTAAAAGACCGCGTTGCCGTCATCACTGGGGCAGCTAGTGGAATTGGATATGCAACTGCCCAACGTTTGGCTGCTGAAGGCGCCAAGGTTGTTGTTGTCGATCTCAATGAGGAAGTGGGCACAAAGGTCGCTGCCGAACTTGGTGGGCTCTATGTCAAAGCAAACGTAACCAATGAAGAAGATGTTCAGAGAATGTATAAAGTCGCATTCGATACCTATAACCGTATTGATATCGCCTTTAACAATGCTGGTATCTCTCCCCCAGATGATGATTCGATCCTCACAACAGGCCTAGATGCTTGGAAGCGCGTTCAAGATGTAAACCTCACATCTGTCTTTCTCTGCTGCAAATATGTCATTCCTTACATGCAGAAAGCTAAAAAGGGCTCGATCATCAATACTGCTTCATTTGTAGCAACAATGGCTGCAGCAACATCACAGATTTCATATACCGCCTCTAAAGGCGGCGTTCTTGCAATGAGCCGTGAACTTGGTGTGCAGTTCGCAAAGCAGGGCATCCGTGTAAATGCACTCTCACCCGGACCAGTAAATACACCACTACTTCGTGAACTCTTTGCAAAAGATCCCGAGCGCGCAGCACGTCGCCTTATTCACATTCCATTTGGACGCTTTGCTGAAGCATCAGAGATCGCTGCTGCTGTGGCGTTCTTAGCCTCCGATGACTCCTCATTTATTACCGCTGCCAACTTCTTGGTAGATGGCGGAATTAGTGGAGCTTATGTCACACCTCTTGATGGTGAATAAGTAACTATGTGCCGCTTAATGGGTTATGTTGCAAAGCAAGGGACTTCGGTCTCTGCATTTGCCGGACCTAATTTTGTGGAGTTTAAAGAGCTCTCAGATTTCCACCGTGATGGCTGGGGCATAGTGACTTCAGATGGAAGTTCTAAACCAGCACTGGTTGTTGAGCCAAAGATTGCTAAAGAAAGTAGCAAGTTTTCAGAGGTAACTTCCAGCCTCACCTCAGATGCAGCGCTGCTTCATCTTCGCTGGGCCACAGGTGGTTTAGAAGTGACAGAGGGAAATACTCATCCATTTATCTATGAGGAGTACTCCTTCATCCATAACGGAGGTGTATTTCCTCCAGAGTCCCTCGACCAATTCGTTGAGCCTAAATTCAAAGCACTTATGCGAGGCACAACAGATAGTGAACGCTATTTCTATGCGCTGATGACAGAGATTGAAAAGTATGGCCTAGATGAAGGCGTTCTCTCTGCCGTAGGAAAGATCCGCGATAACTGCGACTTCTCAAGCCTTAATGCAATGCTTTTGACCCCAACAGAGTTCATCATTATTAACGAACACAA
>CAIUAO010000113.1 GCA_903897155.1 uncultured Actinomycetes bacterium
GGCTTCACTCCTTCTTCATCTGGCTTTGATGTTCTAGTTGAAGTAGTTGAAGAACTTGGCTCTGATGCATTCGTATATGGAAAACCTGTCGACTCTTCAGTGAAGTTTGCCAATGAGACTGACGAAGGTGCTCAAATAATTGTTCGCTGGGATCCAAAGAATCCTCCTAAGGCTGGTGCAACAGTGACTGTTGAAGCCATTCCTTCAGCAATTCACTTCTTTGATGCTGTAACAGGAATACGCATAGCCAAGTAATTAAGATAATTAAAAAGCCCCGAGCGTTAATCGCTCGGGGCTTTTTACATTAACAATTAAGCAAGTGCTTTTTGAAGATTCTCATCAATCGCAGCTAAAAAGTCTTGGGTATTGAGCCATGGAGAATCTTTAGAGATCAAGAAGGCCAAATCCTTTGTCATCTTGCCTGACTCAACGGTTTTAATACAAACAGACTCAAGAGTCTTTGCAAATTGAGCGAGCTCAGCATTGTTATCAAGCTTTGCCCTGTGAGATAAACCTTGTGTCCAGGCGAAGATAGAGGCAATCGGGTTAGTTGATGTCTGCTTACCAGCTTGGTGATCACGGTAGTGACGTGTAACAGTTCCATGTGCTGCCTCTGACTCAACAATCATTCCATCTGGAGTAGTCAGAACTGATGTCATGAGGCCAAGTGAGCCATAGCCTTGAGCGACAGTATCTGACTGAACATCACCGTCGTAGTTCTTACATGCCCAGACATAGCCACCTTCCATACGAAGAGACATTGCAACCATGTCATCAATGAGGCGGTGTTCATACCAAATGCCTGCAGCCTCAAATTTTGGCTTAAATTCTGCTTCATAAATTTCTTGGAAGATATCTTTGAAACGTCCGTCATACGCCTTCAGAATTGTGTTCTTTGTAGATAGATACACAGGGTACTTTCGTGCTAATCCATAGTTCAGCGATGCACGAGCAAAGTCGCGAATAGAGTCATCGAGGTTATACATCGCCATTGCAACACCTGATCCAGGGAAATCAAAGACTGTATGTTCAATAGGAGCAGAACCGTCTTCTGGAACGAAGGTCATTGTGAGCTTTCCTTTACCAGGAACTCTAAAATCGGTTGCCTTATATTGATCACCAAAGGCGTGACGACCAATAACAATTGGCTTAGTCCACTGAGGAACTAACCGTGGAACGTTAGAGATGATAATTGGCTCGCGGAAAATAACTCCACCAAGGATGTTTCGGATAGTTCCATTTGGTGATTTCCACATTTTTTTAAGGTTAAATTCTTCAACCCGGGCTTCATCTGGGGTAATAGTTGCGCACTTAACCCCAACTCCATGCTTTTGAATGGCATGGGCAGAATCAATAGTTATCTGATCATCAGTTGCATCACGATTTTGGATACTTAAATCATAATATTCAAGGTTTACATCTAGATGAGGCAAAATCAACTTATCCTTGATGAACTGCCAGATGATTCGTGTCATCTCATCGCCATCTATTTCAACGACTGTTCCAGTAACTTTGATTTTGCTCATTAGAGGTCCTTCACATCACTTTGTTTGGCACGAACTGCTTCTGCCGCAACCTTCAAAGCATCAACTTCACTGGCGGTTAGCTTTGTTTCAACAACTTCTTTTATACCCGAGCGACCAATCTTTGCTTCAACACCAAGGTAAACACCCTGAATTCCATATTGACCATCAACCCATGCACACACAGGCATGATCTCACCAGAATCTTCAATAACTGCTTTTGCCATACGAGCTGCTGCTGCAGATGGTGCGTAATATGCAGAACCAGTTTTAAGGAGTGCAACTACTTCAGCGCCACCATTGCGTGTTCGCTCAACTAGATCTGCAATATCAGCTTCAGATAAAAGTGAAGTTAAAGGCTTGCCATTAACTGTGCAGTGACTTGGAACTGGAACCATTGTTTCACCGTGTGAACCCAAGGTAAGTGTCTTAACCGAGCCGACTGGGACTGCAAGCTTTTCTGCAACAAAGTTTGTGAAGCGAGCGGTATCAAGCATTCCTGCTTGCCCCATCACTTGGTTATGTGGGAAATTGGTTGCAAGTTGAGTAAGGGCTGTCATCTCATCAAGTGGGTTAGAAACCACAATGATCACTGCTTTTGGTGAGTGCTTAGCAATATTCTCGGCAACTCCGCGAACAATTCCAGCATTTACGCCGATCAAATCCATACGTGACATGCCAGGTTTACGTGGAAGCCCAGCGGTAATGACAACGACATCTGAATTTGCTGTTGCTTCATATCCAGCGCCCTCTGCAGTTGTTGTGGCGCCTACAATCTTTGTTTCAAAACCTTCAATAGCGCGAGATTGATTCATGTCTAGGGCTAAACCCTCTGACTTGCCTTCAAGAATGTCAGTGAGAACAACAGTATTAAAGATGTCATATTCAGCTAAACGCAAAGCTGTCGTAGAGCCATAGAAACCTGCTCCAACAACTGTGACTTTCCCTGACCTGCTCATCGCTCCCCCATATGTTTAACTAGCCGAACTTTACCTCGCATGAGGCAGCACTAATGCCACTACAAAAAGAACAAGGGAAATCAAGACTGGAATGACTAATTCCATTTTGCGCTTCTTTTCAGTACCAGTGAACTGTACATACGCATAAATCGCTGTGCCTATTGCCACAAGGATTGCGCTCCAGCGCACATGATCAAAGATTCCAAGTGTGACGCCAATTACAACTAAACCGATAGAGCCATAGTGCCAGCGCTCTTGGTTTCCAGGAAGAAGTCGAAAATTCAATTTACTTCGACGCCATTTCAACAACGTTCGTCAGCAGCATCGCCCGTGTCATTGGACCAACACCTCCTGGCATTGGAGCCATGTATCCGGCGACCTCAGCAACACCTGGATGAATATCTCCAAGCAGCCCTTTATCTGTGCGAGTAATTCCAACATCCATAACTGTTGCACCTGGCTTGACCATATCTGCTCTCAGCAAATGTGCACTACCGACGGCAGCAATAATGATGTCTGCTCTCTTTGTGTGGAAAGCAAGATCTTTAGTTCCGGTATGTGTAATTGTCACAGTTGCATCATCACCCCGGCGCGTGAGCATAAGTGCAAGTGGGCGGCCAACTGTCAAGCCTCGCCCCATAATGACAACCTCACTTGCCTTCGTTGAAATGTTATAGCGGTGAAGTAATTCAAGAATCCCTCGTGGCGTGCAAGGAAGCGGGGCACTTTCACCAATCACTAGCTTTCCAAGGTTAAGCGGATGCAAGCCATCGGCATCTTTATTGGGATCAATGCTTTCAAGTATTACATTAGCTGAAATTCCTTTTGGTAGCGGCAGTTGAACAATATAGCCAGTGCACTCTGGTGAATTATTTAGATCTTTGATTGCTGCTAATACATCAGCCTGTGTTGCAGTTACTGGTAAATCAATTCTGATAGATGTGATTCCAACTTCAGCGCAATCTTTATGCTTGCCTCCAACATAAGAATGCGATCCTGGATCATCACCAACAAGCACTGTGCCTAAACCAGGCTTAGTAGACATTGCTGCAACTTTTACTGCGAGCTCTTTCTTGATTGCCTCTGCTGTGGCTTTGCCATCAAGAATTTTCGCGCTCATAGCGCAATCCTATCTTTGGCGTTGTTGAACTAAAAACTAAGCGTGTGAGAAGTGGCGCACACCCGTGAAGAACATGGCAATTCCTCCAGCGCGGGCGGCAGCGATGACTTCCTCATCACGCACGCTCCCACCTGGTTGAACTACTGCGCTCACGCCTGCATCGATCAATATTTGAAGCCCGTCAGCAAATGGAAAAAATGCATCACTTGCGGCAACAGATCCAGATGATCGTTCACCCGCGCGTGAAACAGCAAGACGAGCAGAGTCAACGCGATTCACTTGACCCATTCCAACTCCAACAGAAGCACCATCATGAGCTAACAAAATTGCGTTACTTTTCACTGCTCGAACTGCTCGCCAGGCAAATTGCAA
This sequence comes from uncultured Actinomycetes bacterium, assembly GCA_903897155.1. Taxonomy (GTDB): domain Bacteria; phylum Actinomycetota; class Actinomycetes; order Nanopelagicales; family Nanopelagicaceae; genus PALSA-747. The sequence continues at coordinate 3,975 of CAIUAO010000113.1, forward strand.
ATCTTTAAGTGTTGCTTCACTGACCTTATCTCCTGCAACTTGTGTCCATGACGCTATCGAGTCACCAGGTGCATCAATTAGATCGCTATCTTGAACAAGCAGGCCTCCGGAAATCGGACGAATCTCTACTTGTGGATTGGAGTATTCAGGTAGAACCAGAATACGAATAGAAGGTTTCTTGGAAAGAATTTCAACTGCTCCAGGTGCATAACTTGGGGCGATAACAACTTCGGTGAAAATTTCAGATAGCGCTGTTGCCATATCGACGGATACTTCACGGTTAGCAGCAACTACGCCACCAAATGCTGACACAGGATCGCACGCGTGGGCTTTTGCATAAGCACCAGCAATATTCTTATCTATTGCAATTCCGCAAGGATTTGCATGCTTAATGATTGCAACACATGGGTCGATATGATCATTAGCAGCACGAATAGCTGCATCAGCATCCGTGTAGTTATTAAATGACATCTCTTTGCCATGTAATTGCTCGGCATCTGCAATTCCTAATTCTGAAGAGGTAACACTCTTATACACATTGGCACTCTGATGAGGATTCTCCCCGTAGCGAAGTGGGGCAATGCGCTCCCAAGCAGATGCTTTCCAGTCCTCACTTGCCTCCAAACGTTGGCCAAGCCACGTAGCAATCGCAATGTCATATGAAGCCGTCGTACGAAAGGTTTCCATAGCAAGTCGTGCTCGCTCATCTTGTGTGAAGCCTCCAGCTGTAATTGCAGCATAAATCTGTGGGTATTGCTGTGGGCTAGAAATAACAGCAACAGAGCCATGATTCTTTGCGGCACCACGCAACATCGATGGGCCACCAATATCAATCTGTTCGATGCACTCTGCAAAATTATTTGTCGATGCAATTGTTTGAGTAAATGGATAAAGATTAATAACGATCAAATCAAAAGGAGCAATATCATGTGATGCAATTGCAGCTAGATGCTCTGGATTGTTTTGATCCGCCAAAATTCCACCATGAATACGTGGGTGCAATGTCTTGATGCGGCCTCCCATCATTTCGGGAAATCCTGTGTAATCCTCTACTGCAATAACTTTAATACCAGCGTCTGCAAGCGCCTTAGCCGTTGAACCGGTGGAGAGAATCTCTATACCTGCTGCGCTCAGCGATTTACCTAATTCGATGAGGCCAGATTTATCGTAAACACTAATAAGGGCTCTACGTATTGGCTTGCGGCTCACAACGATCCTGTCTGTGCATATTTGTGCAGCACCTCAACAATGAGTGCCCGCTCGGCAATCTTAATACGTTCGTGCAGTACTTCTTCACTATCACCTGGGTTTATAGGCACTTTCACTTGGTCAATGACCTCGCCGGTATCAACTCCTGCATCAACCCAGTGCACTGTCGTTCCAGTCTCACTTACCCCTGCAGCTAAAGCATCACGGACTGCGTGGGCTCCTGGAAACTTAGGGAGTAGGGCCGGGTGAGTATTAATCACTTTAAAACGTGCGACAAATGGGGCTGACAAAATCCTCATAAAGCCAACACTTACAATCAAATCAGGATTTAACTCTGCAACTTTGCTAAATAGAGCGCTATCCCACTCACTGCGATCAGTTTGCATTGGAATTAAATAGGAATCCACTCCGTATTCTTTTGCCAGAGCTAGTACCGGTGCATCTTTATCAGAAATTACTCCAAGGATCTGGAGATCAATCTTTTCAGATCTTTGCGCATCTAAAATTGATTGTGCGAGTGATCCGGCTCCTGATGCCAAAAGTAGAACCCGCTTTTTGCTAGACATTCTTCTGCCTCATCTTTTGAATGAGGGCTGGGATATAGAAAGAAGAGACAAGCGCTGCAACATAGCTAATCCCTATAACTGCGGTAAATCTTCCCCACATAATTCCAACAGGCTTAAGTTGGGGTGTAAATAGCTCCCCTGATGCAAGATAAGAAATGATTAAAATTACTGCAATAAAACCTGCGCCACTTTGTAGAGCTTGAATATTTTTCTTTGCAAAATCACCCTTGCTGCGCCATACAAGAATGAAAAAAACTATAAAGAAAATTGGCCATAGAGCTATTCCGTAATTAAAGACTTGATTCTTTCCTGCTGGAAGTGCACTGAGAACGGGAATGGCAGAAATTGCGCTTAAGTCAAAGTGGGATGGTGAGATATTTGTATGAGCACCAAAAGTAAAACCCGTGCCAGTTAGGTAGCTAAGACAAGCAAGGGCAATATTTGGAATATAAAGAATCTGTATGAGCGTATATAAAACCCCACCGATAATTCCTGGGGTTATAACAATTTCTAGACTCTTCAAAACACTCCAGTGCGATGCAAGTGAAAAGGCAAAAACCAGAGATGCCACACCCCAGAAGAATGTAAAAAGGTATGCAGTAAATTTAAAATATCGAAGTTTTTCACTCTTGAGTGGTGTTGTTGCAATAATCGCAATAATAAAGGCAAACAGTGGAGCCAAATAAAGGCTTGCAGAAATATGAGCTGAGTGAGAAGCAAGTGCTAGCAACTCTGAGATCACTGCATACCAGCTAGCTAAAAATATTCTTGCTCCGATTGCTTTCTTAAATACTTCTGCAACCGCTGGGTAACTCCGGCGAAGTGCCCAGATCGGAAAAATAACTGCAAGAAGTGGAAGTACGGTTAACGCACCATGTGAAGCTCCGTGGATATGTAGCGGAACTAAATGACCGCCAAGCCAAAGCCAAACAGAAGCTCTTATGGGATCAGATGTATTTCCAGTATCCGCGCCTGCTGTTGCCCACGCAAAGAGTGAAATAAAGACCAGCGGGAACAAGATAAGTGCCACGCTACGCAATGCTTGCCTGAGTGAGACAGCTAGCGCGCGTGAAAGCATTATTTATCCCTTAAGAAGTGCGCGCATCAGCGCGGCGGTTTCACTTGGAGTTTTCCCAACTTTAACACCGGCGGCTTCAAGAGCAACCTTTTTTCCTTCAGCAGTTCCAGATGATCCAGAAACAATCGCTCCTGCATGGCCCATCGTTTTTCCTTCAGGTGCGGTGAAGCCTGCAACATAGCCGACAACTGGCTTAGTGACATATTCTGAAATAAATGCCGCAGCGCGCTCTTCTGCATCTCCGCCAATCTCACCAATCATCACAATTGCATCGGTATCTGGGTCATCTTGAAATGCTTTAAGGCAGTCGATGTGAGTTGTTCCAATGATTGGATCTCCACCAATTCCTACTGCTGTACTAAAACCAAAATCACGAAGCTCATACATCATTTGGTAAGTCAATGTTCCTGACTTTGAAACTAAACCAATTCGTCCTGGACCGGTGATATCACCAGGAATGATTCCTATATTAGATAGTCCTGGGCTAATAAGTCCTGGGCAGTTTGGACCAATCAAACGAGTTGTTCCCTTTGCGACTGCGTGCGCATAGAAAGCGGCCGAATCATGTACTGGAATTCCCTCAGTAATGACTACACATAATGGCAATGCAGCAGCAATAGCGTCCATAACTGCAGCTTTTGCAAACTTTGGGGGGACGAAAACAACAGATGCATTTGCTCCTGTTGCTGCGACTGCTTCAGCAACGGTATTAAAGACAGGCAATGTCTTACCTTCAATCTCAACACTTTGCCCACCTTTTCCAGGTGTAACGCCACCCACAATATTTGTGCCGTACTTAATCATGCGCGCTGTGTGTTTAGTTCCCTCAGAACCTGTCATTCCTTGGACTAGGACTTTGGTCTGCTTATTAATAAAAATTGCCATTTACTTTGCCGCCAACTCTGCAGCTTTTGCTGCTGCGCCATCCATAGTGTCTAACTGCTGCACCAAAGGGTGGGCTGCATCTTTAAGAATCTTGCGTCCTTCTATGACGTTATTTCCGTCAAGTCGGACAACGATTGGCTTAGTAGCTTTGCTTCCTAACATTTCTAGTGCTTGAACAATTCCGTTTGCGACAGCGTCACAGGCAGTAATTCCACCAAAAACGTTAACGAATACGCTTCTGACATCTGGGTCACCTAAAATAATTGAAAGTCCATCAGCCATTACTTGAGCAGAAGCCCCGCCACCAATATCAAGGAAATTTGCTGGCTTCACTCCATATTTTTCACCGGCATAAGCAACAACGTCTAGTGTGCTCATTACAAGGCCTGCGCCGTTACCGATGATGCCAACTTCACCATCAAGTTTGACGTAGTTAAGGTTCTTTTCTTTTGCTGCTGCCTCTAGTGGATTTGCTGATGCGTGATCGATGAGTGCTTCATGGTTTGGATGGCGGAAAGAAGCATTGTCATCAAGAGTGACTTTTCCATCTAGGGCAACAATTCTTCCACCCTCCGTTTTAACCAGTGGATTGATTTCCATCAACGTTGCATCTTCTGCAACAAATGCTGCCCACAGCTTAAGAAGAACATCGGCTACATCTTTAGTGATATCGGCTGGAAATTGCCCTGCGCGAACTATTTCTAGCGCTTTCTCCTGTGAAATTCCAACATTGGGATCAATTCCAACGCGTGCTAACTTTTCTGGTTGAGTATGAGCAACTTCTTCAATCTCCATGCCTCCTGCAACAGATGCCATAACTAAAAAGTTACGGTTAGCGCGGTCAAGCAATATTGCCATGTAATACTCTTCTGCAATTGGCGCTGCTTGAGCGATCATCACTTGATGAACAGTGTGACCTTTAATGTCCATTCCAAGAATTTCTTCTGCTTTTTCGCGTGCGTCTTTTGCATCTTGCGCTAATTTAACGCCGCCTGCTTTTCCACGACCACCAACTTTAACTTGTGCCTTAACAACAACCTTGCCGCCCATCTTTGCAGCAGCCGCTTCTGCAGCTTCTGGAGTTGATGCAACAGCACCGGCCAAAACTGGGATGTTGTGTTCTTCAAAAAGATCTCGAGCTTGATACTCAAAGAGATCCACGCGCTACCCCACTTCGTTATAAGTTATGAAAAATTGATACTCAATACTGGTAAATCCTACTTTGACTCTTAGAGCTTCTCGACCGGCGCGTAGCGCAGTAGAAGCCGCTTTTCTCCAACGCTACCGAAATCAATCGTTGCTTCAGCGCGGTCGCCCTCACCTGAGATTGCAACAACCTTGCCTAAACCAAATGTGTCATGAGACACACGATCCCCTGGGGTTAAAACAATCGCAGTGGCGCTGACCTTCTTGCCAGTTGCTCGTGGTGGTGGACCAAATGTTCGTGAAGGTTTAAGTGAACTATTTACATTGCCGCCATCGGAAGAACTCTCATTCCACGCAATTACTTCATCTGGAATTTCAGAGAGAAACCTCGATGGTGGGTTATATGTTGGGGCGCCCCATGAAGAACGGTATTCGGCGCGCGAAACATAAAGACGTTTACGTGCACGTGTTAAACCAACATAAGCAAGTCTGCGTTCCTCTTCAATCTCTGCCTTATCTCCAAGTGTTCTGGAGTGCGGAAAAATTCCTTCTTCCATACCGGTAAGAAATACTGTGGGAAATTCCAATCCTTTAGCAGTGTGAAGTGTCATCATCGTGACAACACCTCCATGATCTTCACCATCTGGAATTTGATCTGAATCGGCAACTAAAGAGACATCTTCAAGGAAACCAATAAGTGAAATCTCCTCACCTTCTTCAACTTCACTCTCCTCATATTCAGTAGCGACAGCCACAAGTTCTTCTAAGTTCTCTACTCGACCTTCATCTTGTGGGTCATGGCTATCCACAAGTTCGGCAAGTAGGCCACTTTGTTCTAAGACTGCTTGAGCAATAATTGAAGGTTTGGTCTGTGCTTCTACCAAAGTTTGTAGCGATTGAATGAGGTGAACGAACTCGTTGACTGAAGCGAGTGAACGTGATGGAACATCCGCGGCTGATGAGGCAGTACATAACGCCCTCCAAAACGAAATATCTTCAGCTTTTGCATGAGCATCAATAGTGTCTAGCGCCCGGTCACCAATTCCTCGCTTAGGCGTATTGATGATTCTGCGCAGCGAGACTTCATCTTCGGGGTTAACAAGTACTCTCAGATAGGCAAGAAAGTCTTTAACTTCTTTGCGTTCATAAAATCGCACACCACCAACGACTTTATATGGGATAGCAGCGCGGAGAAATATCTCTTCAAAAAGTCGCGACTGGGCATTTGTTCGGTAGAAAATTGCTGTATCCCCAGGATTGGAAAGTGCGTCACTACGTAATCTACCGATCTCACCGACAACAAAATCTGCTTCATCGTGTTCACTCTCGGCAACATAGCCAGTAATGATCTCGCCTTTACCCTCTTCTGACCAAAGGTTCTTATCTTTGCGACCCTCATTATTTGAAATGACTGCATTTGCTGCGGTTAATATATTTTGTGTTGAGCGATAATTTTGCTCCAACATAATTGTTCGAGCACTTGGGTAATCCTCTTCAAATTGCAAAATATTACGAATATTTGCACCTCTAAAGGCATAAATTGATTGGTCGGCATCACCAACGACACAGAGTTCTGCAATAGGAAAACCTTCACCAACGACGCCGACTAATTCACGAATTAAAATGTATTGCGCGTGGTTTGTGTCCTGATACTCGTCTACAAGTATGTGTTTAAAGCGGGATCTATATCTACTCCGTGCTTCTGGAAAGCGTTGAAATAACTCAACTGTTTTCCCAATCAGATCATCAAAATCCATCGCATTGGCCGAGCCGAGGCGCTTTTGATAGAGCGCAAAGATTTCTGCAATAACTTCTTCGAAGTGGTTTGTTGTTTTTTGAACGTAATCAGCAGGCCCCATGAGTTCATTTTTTGCTGCTGAAATCATTGCATGCACAGCACGCGGTGCATATTGCTTAGGATCCAAATTCATATCGCGAATGATGAGTGTCAGTAATCTGACGCTGTCACTTGAATCATAAATAGTGAATGAGTTCGTATATCCGAGCCGGTTAGCTTCCTGGCGCAATATTCGAACACACGCTGAGTGAAATGTTGATACCCACATTGATTGGGCTCGTGGGCCGACAAGCTCGCTCACTCGCTCTTTCATCTCTGCAGCAGCTTTATTCGTAAAGGTGATAGCAAGTACTTCAAATGGTGCTACAGCGCGCTCTGCCAGCAGATACGCAATCCTTCGAGTAAGTACTCGGGTTTTGCCAGAGCCTGCTCCTGCAACAACGAGCAACGGAGCGCCTTCATGGATCACTGCATCACGTTGCTGTGGATTTAAACCATCCAGCAGTTTTTGGGTTGCAGACATAAGCGGGAGTCTATCTTCGGTCTACGACAAGCTATTTGAATTAGTAGGATCAGGGCATGGAACCCATTGAAGATAGTGAAATCGAACGAATCCTTGTCGTAACAGCCCACCCAGATGATGTGGACTTCGGGGCTGGCGGAACCGTTGCTCAATGGGCTGATAAAGGAATCAAGGTGAGTTATTGCATATGCACCAATGGTGATCAGGGCGGCGTTGATGCTTCCATCACTCGCGATGAGATGAAAAAAATTCGTCAGCAAGAACAGCGCGATGCCGGCAAAATATTAGGCGTTGATGACATTCACTTTTTAAATTACCGAGATGGTTGGCTAGAGCCAACGATTGCACTACGCAAAGACATTGTGCGCGTAATTCGCAAAGTACGTCCCCAACGCATGCTTATTCAGAGCCCAGAGCGTAATTGGGATCGCTTAGGGGCAAGCCATCCAGATCATCTGGCTGCAGGTGAATCAGCAATTCAAGCTATTTACCCAGATGCAGGAAACCAATTCGCATTTGAAGATTTACTTCACGATGAAAAACTTGAACCTTGGACAGTTAAAGAAGCGTGGGTCATGATGAGTACTGATACAAATCACTCCATCGATATCACTGACACATTTGAAAGAAAGATGAAAGCAATTCATTCACACGTGAGCCAGACAGCCCATAACGAAGAACTTGAAGGTCGAGTTCGTGAGTGGGGCGAGCGAAATGCTGAAGTTGCAAAATTACCTATTGGCACCCTTGCAGAGATTTTTAGAGTCGTAGCTACTAGCTAATTACCTAACGCTCACGCTTTGAATTGCAACTGCTTGTTTGGGTGATCCATCACCGGAGCCATTTGCTGTTCCAAGTGCTGCGATAGCCTGCACAATATTTAATCCGCGGGTGATATGGCCCCAAATTGTGTAATTGGGTGGAAGCGTTGTGTTTTGGTAGACCAAAAAGAACTGACTTCCATTTGTATGTGGACCTGAGTTGGCCATTGCAACTGTTCCAGCTGGATAGTCATTCTGAACAATTCCTGTTGGTAAGTTTTCATCAACATAATTAAATGCTGGCCCACCTGAGCCACTTGCTGTTGGATCTCCACATTGAAGCACCCAAATACCAGAAGTAGTTAGTCGGTGGCATAAAGAATTATCAAAATATCCTGCCTTAGCAAGAGCTGACATTACAGTGACTGTAACTGGTGCGTTAACGCCATCAGCAGTAAAGACTATTGGTCCGCAGTTTGTATTGAGTGTGAATTTAACTTCGCTGTGTTTAAGGCTAGCCGGAGGTTTAACATTGAGGGGTTGGTGAGCGGCTGCGCTAGTTGACTTACAGTTCAATGAACTCTGTTTTGGCCCAGCAAAAGCCGTGGCAGGTAAGCAGCTTGCAATAAACACAAGAACTGCAACAGCGACAACTTTCTTTTGCTTCACAACTACTCCCATTCAATTGTTCCCGGCGGCTTGCTAGTTATATCTAGCGTTACGCGGTTTACTTCTCGCACTTCATTTGTAATTCTTGTTGAAATCTTCTCCAATACTTCGTATGGAAGTCGACTCCAATCTGCTGTCATAGCATCTTCACTAGATACAGGGCGCAAAACAATTGGATGACCATATGTTCTGCCATCTCCCTGAACACCGACGCTTCTCACATCGGCTAGAAGAACTACTGGGCACTGCCAGATCTGGCGATCTAGACCTGCTAACTTTAATTCATCTCTGGCGATTAAATCGGCTTTTCGCAGAATACTAAGTCTATTCTCAGTAACTTCACCGATGATTCGAATGGCTAACCCTGGACCTGGGAAGGGCTGGCGCCAAACTATCTCTTCTGGAAGACCAAGTTGTAATCCAACTTCACGCACTTCATCTTTAAATAGTGTGCGAAGTGGTTCAATGAGTGTGAACTGTAAATCATCTGGGAGTCCGCCAACGTTATGGTGCGACTTAATGTTCGCCGTTCCTTCTCCCCCACCAGATTCAACAACATCTGGATAAAGAGTGCCCTGCACTAAATAATCAACGCTTCCAGAAGCAGAGATTTCCCTTGCAGCGCTTTCAAAACTACGAATGAATTCTGCGCCAATTATTTTGCGTTTGGTTTCAGGATCGGTAACTCCGGCGAGTGCGTTCAGGAATTTTTCACGAGCATCGACTACTTTAAGTTCAACACCCGTAACTGCAACAAAGTCTTTTTCGACTTGAACTGCTTCACCCTCACGAAGTAAGCCATGATCCACAAAAACGCATGTGAGTTGTGAGCCTATAGCTTTTTGAACGATTGCAGCTGCAACAGCAGAATCTACTCCACCAGATAAACCGCAGATAACTCTCTTATTTCCAACAAGTTCTTTGATTTTTGTAACTTCAGTGGCAACGATATTTTCACTCGTCCAGGTTGGCTTGCATCCCACAATATCAATCAGCCAACGCCGCAGTATTTCTTGGCCGTTTTCTGAGTGCATTACCTCTGGGTGAAATTGCACACCTGCCAAAGTTGCATCACTATTTTCATAAGCAATAATGGGTGTTGCATCGCTCTTTGCAGTTGCAATAAACCCTTCTGGAACTTTTGTCACGCTATCGCCGTGACTCATCCATACTTTAAATTCAGAGGCAAGATTGCCAAGCAACTTAGACTTTCCGCCATGGTTCATTGATGTGCGACCAAACTCTGATTTACCAGTTTGGGTAACTACTCCACCAAGGGCCGCGGCCATCACTTGGAAGCCGTAACAAATGCCAAATATAGGAATGTTGTGATCAAAAATCTTTGAATCAAGAGCTGGAGCGCCCGGTGCATAAACACTTGACGGTCCACCAGACAAAATAATTGCCTTAGGTTTCTTAGCAAGAATTTCAGCTACAGACATAGATGAAGGAATGATCTCTGAGTAAACATGTGCCTGGCGAACGCGGCGAGCAATCAGTTGTGCGTATTGCGCACCAAAATCAATAACAAGTACTAGATCTTGTTCTGCCTGATTAGGCACGATCTACTACGACTTCTACCCGTTGGAATTCTTTAAGATCTGAATATCCGCATGTTCCCATCGCACGGCGTAGCGCTCCGAATAAATTCATTGAACCATCTGCTGTATGAGATGGGCCAACCAAAATATCTTTAAGTGTTCCAACAGTTCCAACATGAACTCTGTCACCGCGTGGAAGTTCACTGTGATGTGCTTCTGATCCCCAGTGCCAACCCTTGCCGGGTGCCTGAGTTGCGCGCGCAAGAGGAGAACCCATCATGACTGCATCTGCGCCACATGCGATTGCCTTTGCAATATCCCCGCTGCGTCCAACTGATCCGTCTGCAATCACGTGAACATAGCGACCACCTGACTCATCCATGTAATCACGGCGTGCTGAAGCAACTTCGGCAACAGCAGATGCCATAGGCACTGCAATTCCTAGAACAGTTCTTGTTGTGTGTGATGATCCCCCACCAAAGCCAACTAGAACTCCGGCTGCTCCAGCGCGCATAAGGTGCAGGGCGCCTGTCGCAGTCGCGCATCCACCAACAATCACTGGAACATCTAGTTCGTAGATAAATTTCTTTAGATTTAGCGGTTCAACTTTATTTGAGACATGCTCTGCGCTCACGGTTGTTCCACGGATAACAAAGAGATCAACTCCTGCAGCAACTACAGTTTTGTGAAGTTCGGCTGTGCGCTGTGGTGAAAGAGCGGCAGCAACAGTGACACCCGCTGCGCGAATCTCAGCAATACGAGATTTAATCAAATCTTCGCGAATGGGCGCCGCATAAAGTTCTTGCATACGACTAATTGCTTGCTCTTGTGGCAATGAGGCAATCTCACCCAATGCGATGCGTGGATCTTCATGACGTGTCCATAAACCTTCTAGATTAAGGACGCCAACGCCTCCAATTTTTCCAATTTCAATTGCTGTTTCTGGAGAGACAACAGAATCCATGGGAGCTGCAAGCATCGGTAGTTCAAACTTATATGCATCAATCTGCCACTGAATAGAAACTTCATCGGCCTCACGAGTACGACGACTTGGAACGATTGCAATGTCATCAAATGAATACGCTGTCTTTGCGCGCTTTCCTGGACCAATCTCAATATCGTTCATGTCTCCTACTTCCCGCCTCGGTAATTTGGTGCATCTGCAACATCCAAAATGTCATGCGGATGACTCTCTTGCAAACCTGCTGCCGTGATCTGAATAAGCTGACCCTTGCTTTGTAATTCCTTAATAGTTCCTGCTCCGGCATAACCCATTCCAGAACGTAATCCTCCAACAAGTTGGTGAATAACTGCAGCAACTGGTCCGCTATAAGCAACTTTTCCTTCAATACCTTCTGGAACAAGTTTATCTTCGGCAAGTACATCATCTTGCATGTATCGGTCTTTTGAATATGACTTCTGTTCTCCGCGTGATTGCATAGCGCCGAGTGAACCCATTCCTCGGTAAACTTTAAATTTCTTGCCACCTACTTCAATGAGCTCTCCTGGTGATTCATCACATCCTGCAAGTAGTGAGCCAAGCATGACTGTATCTGCTCCAGCAACAATCGCTTTGGCGATATCGCCTGAATATTGCAATCCACCATCTGCAATTAAGGGGATGTCAGCTGTGAAGCACGCTTTATGTGCCTCCATAATTGCTGTCACTTGTGGAACGCCAACGCCTGCAACAACTCGGGTAGTACAGATTGATCCAGGTCCAACTCCAACTTTTACAGCATCCACACCAGCATTAATCAGTGCCTGCGCTCCAGCGCGTGTTGCCACATTTCCACCAATAACATCTATGTGAGGAAATTGTTTTTTAATACGGGCAATTGCTTCAAGTACTGCGCGGTGATGGCCGTGAGCTGTGTCAACAACAACAACATCCACTCCCGCCTCGATGAGAGCAACTGCGCGTACATATCCATCTTCGCCAACACCAACTGCTGCTCCAACAATTCCAACAGCCTTCGCTGCTTTCACATGTTTGACTTGGTCTTCGATAGATAAATTGCGATGCAAAATTCCAATTCCGCCAGCCTTTGCCATAGCAATTGCCATAGTTGATTCGGTAACGGTGTCCATCGCTGAAGAAACCACGGGGACACTCAGAGAGATATTTCGTGTGAGGCGAGTTTTTGTTTCTACTTCGCTGGGAACTACTTCAGATGCATCCGGAAGTAGAAGGACATCGTCGTAGGTCAGACCCGTCATTATTACTTTTTCGCGGGCGCCTTCCATCATTGGGTAAGTCTAGGGGTTCAAAAACTCTGCTTCTAAACGCCCACAGCGCGTGAGATCTCACGCCTTGCGGCGGTCAGATCATCAACAAAGTTGGCACTCTTGCAGCGGTCGGGGTTCCACCCAGGTCCACCCAAAATAACCCGTGGGGCAGGACGTACTTTTGGAAGTTCTTGGACGATCGCAGGATTACCATTTTTTGAAAGCTGTGCCCATAAGAAAATTGCTGGTGGTCCAACGCGCCTGACAACTTCATTGATAGCAGATTGTGGTGTTCTGGCTCCTAGGAACTGAACTTGAATCTGATCTTCAGCTAAACAGGCAGCGAGCGCAGTAATAGCAAGTGAGTGAATCTCCTCGCCCACACATGCAAGGAGAACCGGGCGAGAATTAATCGGACTTTTTAGTTGCTCCGTGCATTCGTTTAATAGCCGGTGGATAATTTCACTGAGCATATGCTCGGTTTCAATTCCCTTGCCAGTTGTCGCCCACTCATCGCCAATTAAGACAAGTACAGGTGTTAACACGTTGCACCACGTTGCCGCGATTCCACTGTTCTTAATTTCAGAGCGGATAATCTGCTCGGCCAGATTGCGATCCAAAGCATGTGCTGCTTTGCTGAGCAACCGTATGACACTTGGGTCTGACTCAGGCAAATCTGCAAATACTTGTAGATCAATTTTCCCTTTGAACTTAAGAGAGGCCGCTGCTGCATCTGCTGGGGCAACACCAGAGATCACCAGCTTTCGCATATGAATCAGCCTTGCTAAATCGCTCTCGCTATATCTGCGGTGCTCTCCATCTGAATGTTCACTTGGTCCTAGGCCATAACGTCTGTCCCATGTCCGAAGTGTTGCTGGGGCCACCCCTAAACGCCTAGCAACAGCTGCCACAGTGAAGGAAGGCGCTGGGGTCGAGTTACGGGAAGCCATGTGCTAATCGTCTAGGAAATAGGTGTTTTATGCCACTTGAGTGCTAGCGGGCTTGAACAACCTATGGCGCGGTTGTAATGTTTGGGCACACCCACCGAGCAGGAGGATCAGATGGCCGAAATATCACGACTACCGCGCCCAGTTCTTTCGCAGTGGGAATGGCAGAACCAAGGTGCATGCCGCGAGCTTCCATCAGAGATGTTCTTTCATCCAGATGGCGAGCGCGGACCAAGCCGTAACAATCGCATTGCCCGGGCAAAAGCAGTATGCGCATCATGCCCAGTTATCCAGATGTGCAGAGAGCACGCACTTGCCGTTCAAGAGCCATATGGAATTTGGGGCGGTCTTTCTGAAGACGA
>CAIUAO010000114.1 GCA_903897155.1 uncultured Actinomycetes bacterium
AAGGCGCTGTGGTTACTGCGACTTTAATACTTATACGCCATCTGAGCTCTCTATCTCATCTGATCTCTCTGGAGTATCACGTGACTACATTGATCTTCTAATTGCTGAGATCAATAGCGCGCGAAAGATCAGCAAAGCTGATCTTGTTCCAACGATTTTCTTTGGCGGGGGAACTCCTACTCTTATGGAGCCCGCCGATCTTGGCCGAGTAGTCACTGCAATTAAAAATAACTTTGATCTAGCGCCAAACGCTGAGATCACTACTGAAGCGAACCCAGATACGGTTACCGCGGCCAAGCTTGCAGAACTTCGCGAGGCAGGAATTAACAGAATCTCTTTCGGTATGCAATCTGCCGTTCCTCATGTGCTTGCTGCACTTGATCGCACACATAACCCTGCAAATGTTGCGCGTAGCGTAAATGATGCACGTGCTGCTGGATTTGATGAAGTCAGCGTTGATTTGATTTATGGAACCCCAGGTGAATCGATGAGCGATTGGCAAGAGAGTATTGATGTTGCCCTCTCACTTCCGATCTCACATATCTCTGCTTACGCACTTATTGTTGAGCAGGGAACTAAGTTAGGCGCGCAAGTAAAACGAGGCGAAGTAGTCATGCCAGATGATGATGAGACTGCAGATAAGTATGTACTTGCTGATGCAAAGTTTGGCGCTGCGGGATTGAATTGGTATGAACTGAGCAATTGGTCAAAGGCTGGCAGTGAATCCAGACATAATCTTGCCTATTGGAATGGTGATAACTGGTGGGGCGCAGGACCAGGAGCACATTCACATATTGATGGAAGGCGTTGGTGGAATGTGAAACATCCAACTGCTTATAAAGAAAAGATTTCATCTGGACAGAGCCCCATGCATGAAGAAGAAGTATTAAATGATGAGCAGAAAAATAGTGAGCGCATGATGCTGGAGATCAGACTTGCAAAGGGTATTGATGCCAAGACTTTGGACTCTGGGCAGTTAGCAATCCTTGAAAGCTTTAAAAATCAGGGTCATCTGCTGGCAGATTCTTGGGCAGCGGGGCGAATCGTTCTGAGCACGAGCGGTCGGCTTATTGCAGATCGAATCGTGCGAGAAATCCTTTCGTAGTAGATTTGGTGATTATGCAGGAACGTCAGCTAGAGATATTGCGCGCGATTGTCGATGAGTATGTCGCAACCGAGGAGCCAGTTGGTTCTAAAGCGATCGCCGAACGTCACGGCTTAGGTGTTTCACCTGCCACCATCCGAAACGATATGGCTGTTCTAGAAGATGCAGGGTTAATTAAACAACCTCACACAAGTGCCGGGCGTATTCCAACAAATACCGGATACCGCTTATTTGTAGACAAGATTGCAACCATTAAGCCGCTATCAACCGCTGAACGCCGGGCTATTGAAACCTTTATGAGCAATGCGAACAACCTCGATGAGTTACTTGCCCGCACTGCAAAGTTGCTTGCCCAACTCACCAAGCAAGTGGCAGTTATCCAATACCCCGATGAAAACAAAGTTGTACTTGCTGGCACAGCAAACCTTGCTCGAAACAGCAGCCAAGAATCTGCCGCATCTATATTTCCTGTCCTTGAAGCGCTAGAAGAGCAGGTAGTTCTCCTTAAACTTCTTGCTGATGCCAATGATCAAGTGCGAGTACGTATTGGCAAAGAGCAAGCAGAAAAAAGCTTGCAGACAACCTCACTAGTCAGTGTTGAATTTGGTGGACGTGGCAAGACTCATGGAGCTATTGGAGTCCTCGGGCCTACGCGTATGGATTACTCAGGAACAATGACAACGGTGAACGCCGTTGCTCGATATATTGGTGAGTTCATCAGCGAGGAAACACGTGGCTGATCTTTACCAAGCGCTAGGCGTTGATAGAGATGCATCTTTTGATGAGATAAAAAAGGCATATCGCAAACTTGCCCGCGAACTGCATCCTGATGTAAACCCAGATCCCAAAGTCCAGGATAAATTTAAAGAGATTACCGCTGCTTATGAAGTGTTAAGTGATCCAGATAAACGCCAGAAATATGATCTGGGCGGAGATCCATTCTCGCAATTTGGCGGGTCAGCGAACTTTGGTTTTGGCGACATCATGGATGCATTCTTTGGTGGCGGCGGACAAAGAGGACCTCGTCCTCGTGCTCGCGCTGGCCAAGATGCGCTCATCGGTATCGAATTAGATTTACATGAAGCCTGTTTTGGTTGTGACCGCGAGCTAACAGTAGATACAGCGGTGCGCTGCACAAAGTGCAGTGGAACTGGTTCTGCTGACGCCGGCAAACCCCAAACATGTGGAATTTGCAAGGGGCGCGGTGAGATTCAACAAGTCACACGTAGTTTTATTGGAAATGTCATGACCAGTCGTCCATGTAATAACTGTGGTGGTTATGGATCTGTTATTACCTCTCCATGTAGTGAGTGCGCAGGAGATGGCCGCATAAGAAGCCGGCGAACACTTAATGTGAAAGTTCCTGCAGGAGTAGAAACTGGCAATCGCATTCAGATGAGTGGTCAAGGTGAAGTAGGCCCAGGAGGCGGACCGGCAGGAGATCTTTATGTTGAGATTGTTGAATTACCTCATGAATTTTTAGTGCGCGATGGGAATGATCTACATATTTCGGTATCAATTCCTATGACATCTGCGGCGCTTGGAACGCACGTCACGATTGAAAGTTTAGATGGACCACAAGATGTGAGCATCAAAGCAGGTTTCCAAAGTGGCGAGATGATCACACTTAAAGGTCTTGGTATGAGCAAACTGCGGGGAAGTGGCCGAGGAGATTTAATCGTTCATGTTGAGGTTCAGATCCCAACAAAACTTGGTAAAGATGAAGAAGATCTACTGAAGAAGCTTGCCCAGGCACGCGGTGATAAGCCTGAACAAGTAGAGATCCACCGCCGAGGCAAGCATGAACATAGTTTCTTCTCACGTTTTCGCGACGCGTTTAACCGCTAATGCTCTCTCTATTTTTTGTTCCTACGCTTCCTGAATCTGGCTCAATCACGATTACTGGAGATGAAGCCCATCATGCAATCAAAGTTACCCGCATGGAAGTGGGCGATGAAATATTGGTGACAGATGGAAGCGGCGCCTGGGTGCAAGGCAGAGTAACTTCTGTAGATAAGAAAGTATTAAAGGTGGAACCCATCACACGCGGAGCATCAAAGAAATCAAAGCCCGAGCTAATTGTTATTCAAGCACTAGCTAAATCTGATCGTTCAAAGGAAGCAATTGAACTTATGACTGCAGCAGGAGCCGATGTGATTATTGGCTGGCAAGCAGAGCGAAGTATTGCTAAATGGCAAGATGATTTTCTGGAAAAGTGGAGTACCACGGCGCTTACTGCATGCAAACAGTCCCGCAGATTTGATCTTCCAGATATTGAAGGACCGATTACGACCTCTGAAATTGGTAAACGTTTTGGGCAAAACGCAATACTTTTGGTCTTTCATGAAAGTGCAACAGAAAGTCTGTCTTCATTTTTTGAAAAATATTCAGAAGGCGCAGCAGATGGCCTTCCTATTGTTTGC
>CAIUAO010000115.1 GCA_903897155.1 uncultured Actinomycetes bacterium
AAGCGATTTCGTGTTGTTCCTACCGGAAGAGTTGTCTCATAAGAGACCAAAGTTCCTGGCTTTAAGCCTTGTGCAATCTTTTCTGTTGCCGCATCCATCCATCCAAAATCGGGAATGCCCTCTTCGTCAACAAATAGAGGACCAACTATGACAACGGCATCTGATTGACTGACTGCAGTAGTTGTATCTGTTGTTGCGGTGAGGTGACCTGATTTAACGCTTTCACTGAGGTACTCGGCGAGATGGGCTTCACCCGGGAAAGGCTCCGTACCTGCATTAACAAGATCAACAGTTTTTTGGTTTACATCACAGCCAATAACGTGATGACCTTTTTTAGCAAACTGCACAGCAAGAGGTAATCCAATTTTTCCTAGGGCAACTACCGCAATCTTCATTTAACGCCCTCTAGCAATCTTGATCTCAGAGCCTGAATTTGCTGACTCAATCATGGCGCTAGCAACCCTTACCGTGGCAAGTCCTTGTTCCATAGTCACGATGCGATCAACTGCTCCTGGAAGTCCAAGTACTGCGTCACGAAAAGCTTCGTGCTCTGTGCGAAGTGGTTCAGGCTTTGCAAATGCATAACGCATAACTGCGCCTTCGCTCACGCCGCGAAATGATGCGACTGCATCCCATTGAGTATCAACTGATGCATTGCCATATAGAGTCAAATCAGCGGTGAGAGTATCTGCAACGAGAGCTCCGCGCTCACCTGTCACGATTGTTAGGCGTTCTTTAAAAGGAGTAAGCCAATTAACTAGATGATTGGTGATAATTCCGTTTTCTAATTCACCAATTGCGGCAACCATGTCTTCATGAGGGCGACCTGATTTAAGAGCAGTCTTTGCAGAGACTGAAACAAAAGGTGATCTCGCAACCCAAGCGGTGAGATCAATATCGTGTGTGGCAAGATCTTTAATCACTCCCACATCGGCAATACGGGCTGGGAATGGTCCTTGGCGTCTTGTTGCAATTTGATAGACGCTGCCAAGTTCACCGGCATCTAATCTTTCGCGCAGCTGTTGCAAGGCTGGGTTATATCTTTCTATGTGGCCAACGGCCCCTACAAGCTTTTTTGCAGCAAAGGCATCTGTAATACGTTCAGCAGAAGGAGTATCAACAGCGAGAGGCTTTTCTATGAGCGCATGAATTCCAGCAGATGCGAGTGCGAGTGCAAGCTCTTCGTGAAACGCCGTAGGAGCAGCAACCATCGCATAGTCGATACCAAGTGCGATGAGTTCTTCAACAGTTTTGAGCACTTGAAGGTCACCTGCAACTTTGTGGGGATCTCCCATGGGATCACACACGCCAACTAGTTCAACATCATCAAGTGAACTAAGCACACGTGCATGATGGCGCCCCATCATTCCAAGGCCAACAAGGCCTGCGCGAAGTTTTGCTGCCATATTAGATCTTTGCCACTACGTCGTTAACAACACTCACAATTTGTTCAAGCTCAGATTGCGTCAGTGATGGGTGGACAGGAATTGAGAGAACTTCTTTTACAAGCTTTTCTGTCACAGGAAGAGTTATTTTTTGAGCAAAAGATGGAAGTTTATGGATAGGAGTTGGGTAATAGACATCTGCTCCTACGCCGCCTTCTTTAATACCTGCAATAACTTTGTCACGTTGTTCACCTGTAATGCCATCGATACGGATTGTGTATTGGTGATAAGCATGCTCTGATCCTGGTTGAACGAAAGGAATGACGACACCCTTCAGATGGGCATCAAGATAAGCAGCATTCTTACGGCGCTGGTCTGTCCAGCCCTTCACCTTTGTTACTTGAACCCGGCCAATAGCTGCGTGGATATCGGTCATGCGATTATTAAAACCAACAATTTCATTCTGGTAGCGAACTACGCCGCCTTGGTTTCGTAGCATCCGTGCTTGGTGTTCAATGCTGGCATCATCGGTAACGATCATTCCGCCTTCACCTGATGTCATATTTTTGGTTGGGTAGAAGGAGAAGGAAGCAACCTTGCCCCATTCACCCGCCATTTTTCCATTTAAAGATGCAAGGTGTGCTTGAGCAGAATCTTCATAAACAGTGAGGCCGTGTTTTTCAGCAATTATTTGGAACTTATCCATCGCTGCAATATGTCCATAAAGATGCACAGGCATGATCGCTTTAGTTTTAGAGGTAATTAGTGATTCGGTGTGTGCTGGATCCATGTTGTATGTCTTGGGATCAATATCTGCAAATACAGGAATACCGCCAGCTAGAGCAACAGAGTTTGCGGTAGCTGCAAATGAAAAGGAAGGAACGATTACTTCATCGCCTGGTTTTAAACCAGC
>CAIUAO010000116.1 GCA_903897155.1 uncultured Actinomycetes bacterium
CCAGCAACGATTTCATCCGTGAACCAGGACTCATCAAGCTTACCTTTTGCTGCAACTTCAATCTTTGTAATTTCAGATGCGGGCTTTCCTTCTTGTGAAGGATGGTCAGAAGTCAGCCATTGAATGAAGAATGGTAATTCTGGTTGAGTGGCAATCTCGATAACACCAATTTGCTTCCACTTTAAATCACTTCCATCTGGGCGGGTGCGGTGACCATCAAGTGCCGGGCGTCCAAATTTATTTTCAATGGGTTTTATATCTTCAGTTGAAAACACCCAAGTGAGCCAACCTCCACCTTCGTTTGCTTTCTTTGAAACAGCCTTACCCCAAGGTGTTGATTCGGTTGCAGGGTGATCAAGCGGGCATACAACTTCAACATAGCGATCATTTTTCAGTGGCGCAGTGAAGTTACGTGTTCCAAAACGTGGATGAATACCACCGTCACTAAAGGAGGTACCAAGTTTTGCACCGAGCCTTTGAACTGTGTCAGCAAGTTGATCGTGGCTGGTTACATATGAGACGTGGTCTAAGCGCATAGGGAAATAATGCCGTATCCGAAGGGGTGCTTTTTACCAACTTCCATGCGTTATTTAGCGCAGTAAAGGTCAGATTCTGGGGTAATCCCCGTCAGAAGGTACTTATTCATAGCATCATCGACACAACTACTGCCTCTATTCGCTCCAGTATGGCCATCACCATTGAGTGTGATCAGAGTGCTATTTAACAAATTTTTATGGAGCGCTTGTGCCCATGCATATGGAGTTGCGGGGTCGCGTGTAGTACCAATAATTAACAGAGGATTTGTTTTGAGATCAATGAGCGCTGGTTTAGCAACAGGTTTTGCTTGCCAGTAATTACAAGAAATACCTGCATAGGCTAAATATGGGCCAAATACTGGCGCCACAGCAACGAAGTTTGGTTCATCTGCTTGCATCTGTTCAATTGTCTGTGTGTGGGGAAAATCTAAACACGACACAACTTGGGAGATGTCATTTTGATTTGAAGAATAATGACCGTTTGCCTCTCTCTGGTTATATTGATCAGCAAGGACTAAAAGGGGTTTGCCATTATTTTGCTGGATTGCTTGATCAAGGGCTTTCTTTAACTCTGGCCACCCAGATTGAGAGTCATAGAGAGCAGATGCAAATCCTGTGATTGTTAATGATTCAGTAAGTTTCCTTGTGCCCACCATAAGAGGTTGGGTCCGCGACTTCTTAAGTAAATCAAAGATATTTTGCAGTGTGAATTCTTGGTTTGATTTCAGGAATGAATTGAGAGCAGCATCAAAGCCTTGTGCCTGGACAATATCTTGATCTCTTGTAGAAAGATTTGGATCAACTGCGCCATCTAAAACTATTCTCCCTGTTTTCTCTGGAAAGAGCGCTGCATAGAGTGTCCCCATGAAAGTTCCATATGACTTACCAATGTAATTAAGTTTTGGTTGATGCAAGATAGCGCGCAAAATATCCATATCTTTTGCGCTCTCTAGCGTTGAATAGTGTCCAAGGCGAGTACCAGCAGCTTTGGCGCATGATGAGGCGATGAGCTTGTTGTCGTTAATCAGCACAGCTAAATCTTCGGGGGTTTGAATCGTTCCGCCATCTGCATTTATTTGATCTTCTTGCGCGTCTGTCAGACAGCGAATTGGCTGGCTGAGATTAACTCCGCGAGGATCAAAACCGACGATGTCATAAACATCCCCAATAGATTTAGAAACGATTGAATCAGCGTTAAATGCGTAATCAACGCCAGACCCCCCAGGGCCCCCAGGGTTCACGAAAAGTACCCCAAGCTTTTGGCTTGGAATATTGGCTGGATGAACAAGAACTTTGAGTTGGAAAGTATTTTGGTCTATATGGTTGTAATCGACCGGAACCTGATAACTCGCGCATGTAAAGCCGCTCTCACAGGGCTTCCAGTCGAGAGTCTGTGTCTGAAATTTTTGTAAAGTCCACTGAGTGGTTTTCTTATGATGCTTGAGTTGATAAAAACCAAATCCACCTGAAATGACAAGTACCGATGCCAAGACCGCAGCTATAAGCCTTTTTTGTTTAGTAAATCTCATAGCTCTTTCTTATCGCAACTGAACCATCATGGCTTCGATGGTAAGTAAGGGGGCAGCATTGTGCCCAAGATTGACACGGGTCTTCATAATGACTTCTAACTTCCTTAAAGTATCTTCGGGGGCAGTGGAGTGTGCCATCTTTGTTATCTGATCGCTCATCTCACTGTTGATAAAAGAATCTGTATCCCCAGATTGGGCAAGCATTACATCTCTATAGAGCGTAGCAATATCTAGAAGCGCAGCATCCAAATAGTCACGAACCATTCTGGTCTGACGTGACTTTTGTTCTTTCTCAAGTTCTTTCAGTGCTTTAGCGCCACCTGCGACTACTCGGCTGCCTTGCTGTCCCCATGCTTCTTTTAATTGTGCACTCTCAACGTCATTACGCTTTTCAGCATCTTCTTCTGCAGTGCCCTTTGCTGCGTCCACAAGGTTTGCTGCTGCTTTAAACGCTGATGCTATATCTGTGATAGATAAAGGTAATTTAAGAATATCTTCTCGTCTTGTTCTGGCATCTGGATGATTAGCTAAATATCTAGCTCTTCCAATGTGTCCTTGTGATGCGCGAGCAGATGCCTGCGCGATATTTGTGGAAATCATTTCACTTTCAAGAAGTTTCACAACCGCATTAATAGATGGCGTACGAAGAGTGATGTTGCGTGTTCTGGAACGAATTGTTGGCAATACATCTGTCAGAGTCGGAGCACATAAGAGCCAAACGGTGCGCAGCCCTGGCTCTTCAATTGCTTTAAGAAGAGCATTACCAGCTGACTCGGTCAATCGGTCAGAATCTTCGATAACGACAACACGGTAGGGGGCAATCGCCGGCGCCCATGAAGCACGTGTGATTAACTCTCGCACTTCATCAATCTTGATGGATAAACCTTCGGTACGG
>CAIUAO010000117.1 GCA_903897155.1 uncultured Actinomycetes bacterium
AAAGCACAGATCGGTGTCATCCTTCCAGACTCAGCATCTTCAGCTCGCTGGGAGACAAAGGATCGTCCACTACTTGCAGCAGCATTCAAGGCAGCTGGAATCACTTATGACATTCAAAATGCACAAGGCGACAAGGCAAAGTTTGCAACAATCGCTGACGGCATGCTTACAGAAGGTGTGAAGGTTCTCATTCTTGTTAACCTCGATTCACCATCAGCTGCAGCTGTTGAAGCTAAGGCTAAGAAGCAAGGCGTTGCAACAATTGACTATGACCGCCTAACACTTAAGGGTTCAGCTAGCTACTACGTTTCATTCGACAACGTAGGAGTAGGAAAGCTACAAGGTCAAGGAATTGTTGACTGCCTTAAGGCTAAGGGTGTTAAGTCACCACGCGTTGTGTACCTAAACGGTTCACCAACAGATAACAACGCAACACTATTCAAGCAAGGTTATGCATCAGTTGTTGGTCCATACCTAACATCAACCAAGGGAACTCTTGTTGATGATAAGTCTGTCGCTGGTTGGGATAACACCCTCGGCGGAACAATCTTCGAACAACAGCTTACAAAGGCTGGCGGAAAGCTTGATGCAGTTGTGTCAGCTAACGAAGGTCTAGGACTTGCTGCTGTTGCTGTTCTTAAGAAGAACAAGCTAAACGGTAAGGTCTGCGTATCTGGACAAGATGCAACTGCTCCTGGACTTGCAGCTATCTTGACAGGTGACCTTTCAAACACTGTTTACAAGCCAATTGCAGTTGAAGCTAATGCGGCGTCATCACTTGCGATCTCATTGATCAAGGGTTCAAAGGCAGCTACAAACGGTTCAACAAACAATGGTGTGTCAAACGTACCTTCAGTACTTGGAACTCCAATTGGAATCAACAAGTCAAACGTTTCAAAGGTAATCGCAGATGGATTCCAGACTCGCGCTGACATCTGTAAGATTGCTGGAGAAGCTGCGTGTAAGGCTGCTGGTCTTTAATAGTTAATAACTATTAATCCAGCTACTTTATATAAGTAGTTAGTAGCCAGGCCCCGCGGGTAATCCCCTCGGGGCCTGGCTCATTTATAGAGGGAATTTGTCAGCTGCCTAGCGTGATTATTTCCCTCAGCCTGGGTTAGGCTACGAGTCACAGCGTTGCCTCTCCCATTACTGGGAGTGGCCCAAATCCCTGACAGGAGTAATACGTGAGCGATCCAATTCTTTCGCTACGAGGAATAAATAAATCATTCGGCCCGGTACATGTACTTAAAGATGTTGATTTTGATGCATATGCGGGAAAGGTCACCGCACTCGTTGGTGATAACGGAGCAGGTAAGAGCACGCTTATTAAGTGCATCGCCGGTATCTATATTGCCGAAACTGGTGAAATTACCTTCGAAGGCAAGAAAGTAGATATTGATAATCCACGAGATGCAACAGCTCTTGGAATTGAAGTTGTGTATCAAGACTTAGCTCTCTGTGACAACTTAGATATTGTGCAAAATATGTTTCTTGGCCGTGAAGAGAGAACTGGAATCGTTCTCAATGAGCCAAGCATGGAGGCCCTTGCTGCAAAGACTCTTGATGGTCTTTCAGTTCGTACAGTGAAATCTATTCGCCAAGTAGTTGCATCTCTTTCTGGTGGGCAACGCCAGACAGTTGCGATTGCGCGCGCAGTACTCTGGAATAGCAAGCTGGTGATCTTAGATGAGCCAACAGCGGCTTTAGGTGTTGCTCAAACAGAGCAGGTGCTCAAACTCGTTCGCCGCCTTGCCGATAATGGCTTGGCCGTCATTCTTATTAGCCACAACCTCAATGACGTCTTTGCTGTTGCTGACTACATCGCTCCGCTCTATCTAGGAACTTTGACCACACAGGTTGAAACTAAGAATGTGACGGCGAGCCAGGTTGTTGAACTTATTACAACTGGTAAATCATCAGGAGTGGGGGCATCTAAGTGAGTCACGACCAGGAAACTATTTCAGCAGTTCAAGAGCTCAGCATGCGCTCAGTAGCAAGTGATTACATCGCGCGTGTTAAGTCTGGTGATATCGGCGCTCTGCCAGCGATCCTTGGATTACTCGCTCTTGGCATCATCTTTAAATTCTCTTCACAATACTTCTTAACTGATCGCAATCTTGCAAACCTCATTACCCAATCAGCACCCGTCATGGTGATTGCCATGGGGCTGATCTTTGTTCTATTGCTCGGTGAAATCGACCTTGCTGCCGGATTCACATCTGGTGTGTGCGGGGCATCGATGGTTCTCTTGATAAACAATCATAAGTTTCCTTGGTATGTGGCATTTATCGTGAGCATGATCGTTGGAACGGCTCTTGGTTTTGCGATGGGGCTACTTCGTGCCCGACTTGGAATTCCATCTTTCGTTGTTACCTTGTCAGCCTTCTTGGCTTTCCAGGGTGTTCTTCTGCTGATGGCAGGAGAGGGAGGAACGATTCCCCTTCAAGATCGCTTTATTGTCGCAGTTGAAAATAACAATCTCTCCCCAACGCAAAGTTGGATTTTCTATGTAGTTGCTATGGGTGCCTATATTCTTTATGGGTTGCGCCGTGTTATTCGTGGTCGTAAAGCAACTGTAAAGTTAGAGCTCTTCAAGGTTTGGTTATTGCGTAATGCAATTCTGACCGTGTTAGCAGGTGCTGCTACTTATATGCTCAATGGTCAGCGCGGGAATCCCCCACAAAGCAGCATCAAGGGAATGCCGATCGTCGTTTTGGTCCTTCTTGGTCTTTTATTTGCTGGAACATTTACCTTACAGAAGACAAAGTTTGGGCGCTATCTCTATGCCGTCGGCGGTAACGCGGAAGCAGCGCGCCGTGCTGGCATCAACGTTACTTATATCCGCACTATGGCGTTTGTGATCTGTTCAGGTTTTGCTGCGATTGCAGGAATGCTCTTCGCATCTCGCTCAAATTCGATCTCACCAACAACAGGTGGTGGAACAACACTTCTCTACGCAGTAGGCGCAGCAGTTATCGGTGGAACATCACTCTTTGGTGGCCGCGGAAAGATGCGCGACGCCGTACTTGGCGGACTTGTAGTTGCAACGATCGATAATGGAATGGGACTGCTTGGCTTTAGCTCAGGAACCCAGTACCTCGTTACCGGTGGAGTTCTTCTGCTCTCTGCTTCTGTAGACGCGATCTCTCGTAAGGGAGCTGCGGTTTAACACCTGCAAAAATTAATGAGTAAATCAAAGCGGCTGCATCCTGCATGGATTGCAGCCGTTATTACTTTCTTTACTCTTGTTGCTACCTCTGGATTTAGAGCAGCACCTTCTGTATTGATCGTGCCTCTCCAAAATTATTTTGGTTGGTCTAGAAGTGCTATCAGCTCTGCCGTATCAATCAATGTACTTGTCTATGGACTTACCGCTCCCTTTGCTGCTGCGCTCATGGAACGCTTTGGAATTCGCAGAGTAGTGATGTGTGCGCTAACAATTGTTGGAAGCGGAGCGTGGTGCACCCAATACATCTCACACCCTTGGCACTTAGCAGTTCTTTGGGGGCTCATTGTTG
>CAIUAO010000118.1 GCA_903897155.1 uncultured Actinomycetes bacterium
CGAGTAATTGAGTCAAGGAGCACGACTACGTCGTGGCCCATTTCAACCAAACGTTTTGCGCGCTCGATTGCAAGCTCAGCCACACTGGTGTGGTCATCAGCTGGGCGATCGAAGGTAGAAGCAATAACTTCACCCTTCACGCTGCGCTGCATATCTGTTACTTCTTCTGGGCGCTCATCAACGAGCACAACCATCAAGTGAACCTCAGGGTTATTTGTTGTAATCGCATTAGCAATAGCTTGCAAGACCATGGTCTTACCAGCCTTTGGTGGGGAAACAATCAAACCACGTTGTCCCTTACCAATAGGTGAAACTAAATCGATCACGCGTGTAGTCAAGATGTTTGGTTCAGTCTCCAGGCGCAAACGATCTTGCGGATAAAGAGGAACTAACTTTGCGAAGTCAACGCGATCACGCGATGCCTCTGGCTCAAGTCCATTGACTGTATCTAGACGTACGAGTGCGTTGAATTTTTCTTTACGTTCACCTTCACGTGGCTGGCGAACTTGACCTGTGATGACATCTCCCTTGCGCAGACCGTTCTTACGGATCTGTTGCAATGAAACATAAACATCGTTTGGTCCTGCTAGGTAACCTTGTGTGCGAATGAATGCATAAGAATCCAAGATGTCTAGAAGTCCTCCGACTGGAACTAATACATCATCTTCTGAAATCTGAATGTCACGCTCTTGGCGCTCACCGCGCTCACCGCGCTCACGGAAGCGGCCGCGATCCCGACGATCATTGCGACCACCGCGTCCACGGTCGCGGTCATTGCCGCCACCATTGCGCTCGTTGTAGTCACGGCGCTGTGATTCGCTGCTCTCACTACCTGAATTTGATTCTTGCTCTGGTGAATCTTGCATATCGTCACTTTCCTCATCGGAGTCTGCTTTGGCAGATGAACTCCGGTTGTTTTTCTTATTGCGTGCCTCTTGTCGCTCTTGGCGACGGGCTTCGCGTTCAGCTTTTGCTGAGTCTCTGTTTGCTGCCTGCAAATCGGCGATGGATTGAACCAAATCACCTTTACTCATCTTTGCGGCGCCTTCAATGCCTAGTGATCCAGCAACTTTCTTAAGTTCTGGAAGAAGCATTGCGGATAGTTCACCGGCAGCCTTAGCTGGGCGGTCTTCTGTGGTTGTATCGCTCATGTGTCCTTATTAATTGGGGTTATGTGTTCTTACTCGTGAATATGAGAAAGAGTCTGGTTTTGTTTTTGATTTTTAACTGCGCTTTTCGTTCTTAAGATAAAGAACTGCGCCTTTCAGACAGGTAAAAAGTAGCACAAAGGGCAGGACTACTCAACTCCCGTGCGTGAAATCTCTAGATTTTTTGCCTCAAAGCCAGCTCCCCCAGCCTTGATGATCTCCTCAAGCTCTGTGGCAGAGGCGGTGTGAAGAACAAGAACCGATGGGCCTGCTCCGCTAATAACTGCTGCAACTCCAGCCTTACGAAGTTTTTCAACAAGTGCCATCGATTTTGGAAATGCTTCTGTTCGATATGACTGATGCAAATAATCTTCTGTTGCGGTCAATAACAAGTCAGGGCGAGTAGATAGCGCAACCGTTAAGAGAGCTGTGTGAGAAGAATTCAATACTGCATCCTTATGAGGAATTGTTTCTGGAAGAAGTGCTCGCGCTTTCTTTGTTGAAAGATGTGCCTCTGGAATAAAGAGAACAGCCTTAATCTCTGGGTTCACGGGAATGCTTACAGACCGTCCTGTTTGAACACCATAAACATCTTCCATCCATGCAATTGCTGCTCCGCCATGAATGGCTGCAGCAACATTGTCAGGATGTCCTTCTAATTGTGTGGCAAGTGCCATCATCTCTTCCTCAGACATGATTTGATCTCCGCCAAGTACAAGCTCTCTTGCAAGTGCCAGGCCACCAACGATCGCAGAGGCTGATGAACCAAGTCCGCGTCCATGTGGTGTGACGTTAAGTGCGCGCAAAGCTAAACCGCGAGGCTTTTGTCCCATGAAATCAAAGCCTGCAAGCATAGATTTAATAACAAGATTGTTTTTATCTTTCTTAACTTCATCTGCGCCTTCACCTGAGACATCCACATCAAATGCAACGTCATCAAGGATTTGAGCGGCATAACGATCACGAAGATCAAGTGCTAAGCCAAATGTGTCAAAGCCAGAACCAAGATTGGCGCTCGTTGCAGGAACGCTCACTTGAGCCATGGTGGCTTTAAAGGTCAGACGATTAGCGGCCATATCGCTTCTACTTTACTTCAAACCCATAGCAGCTGCTGCTTTTTCTAGATCAACAGGAATCAAGATTGGAGCAGGTGCGCCATCTAATACCCACTGCACATCTTTGAGACCATTTCCTGTCACGGTAATAACAATCTTCTTGCCCCTAGGCAACGCTCCTTGGCTCTGCTTCTTAATCAAACCTGCAATACCAGCAGCACTCGATGGCTCAACAAATATGCCCTCTCTTGCTGCCACTAAACGATAAGCAGAGAGAATTTCATCATCGGTTACTGAATCAATCAGCCCGCCTGATTCATCACGCGCAGCAACTGCTTGCTGCCATGAAGCAGGATTTCCAATACGAATTGCTGTTGCAATGGTCTCTGGATTTGGGACTACTTCCCCGCGAACAATCGGCGCTGCTCCTGCTGCTTGAAATCCCCACATCGCAGGCTTCTTGCTACTTATGCCATCTTTTGCGTATTCGTTATAACCCATCCAATAGGCGGTGATATTTCCAGCATTACCAACAGGAAGTGCGTGAATATCTGGAGCATCTCCAAGCAAATCGACAACTTCAAATGCAGCAGTCTTCTGTCCCTGAATACGGAAAGGGTTTACTGAATTAACAAGTGCTACCGGATAGTTATCAGCAAGATCTCTTGCAAGAGTTAAGCAATCATCGAAGTTTCCATCAACTTGAAGCAGTGTTGCCCCGTGAGCAATCGCTTGAGCAAGTTTGCCCATCGCAATCTTTCCTTGAGGAACAAGAACGACAGGAGTCATTCCAGCTTTTGTTGCATAAGCAGCAGCAGATGCTGATGTATTTCCTGTTGATGCGCAGATAACAGCTTTAGCGCCTTCTTCAGCAGCTTTTGAAATCGCCATTGTCATTCCGCGATCTTTAAATGAACCGGTTGGGTTAGTGCCCTCGACTTTTAGCCAGACATCATTACCGAGCATTTCTGAAAGAACACCAGCATGAACAAGTGGCGTGCCACCTTCACGCAGGGAGATGATGGGGGTCTTTTTAGAAACAGGAAGGCGATCACGATATTCCTCAATCACCCCGCGCCACTGATGAGCGCCCTTCTTTGAACCAAAAATTCCCATTACGCGACAATTCCTTCAACACGAATAACTGAGACAACTTTCTTCACGATATCTAGTGCGCGCAGATCTTTCACAGTGTTGGCAAGTGCATCCTCGCGAGCAACGTGAGTAAGCACAACAAGTTCAGCATCAGCTCCGCGTCCTTCTTGGCGCACAGTCATAATCGACACATCGTTTTTAGCAACAGTGCTTGCAACAGATGCCAATACACCTGGCACATCGGCAACATCCATGCGGATCAAATATCTTGTACGGCTCACGCCAATCGGCGCGATGTCTAAATCAGCATAATCAGTCTCTGTTGGCCCAAGTGAACCTTCATTACGGTTTCTTGCAACAGCAACAAGGTCTCCCAAAATTGCAGAGGCAGTTGGTGTGCCACCAGCCCCGCGTCCATAGAACATCAAATCTCCAGCAGATTCACACTTCACAAAGACGGCGTTAAATGCTTCGCGCACAGCAGCAAGTGGATGAGTATTGGGAATCATAGTTGGGTGCACGCGGACAGAGATCGTCTCTTCTTTACTTCCGTGCAGCTCATTTGCTTCAGCGATCGCAAGTAACTTAATAACAAAGCCCATCGCCTTGGCAACAGCAACGTCATCTGCTGTGATCGCGCGGATTCCTTCGCGGTAGACATCTGTGTCAATGACTTGAGTATGGAAAGCAAGGCCAGCCAAAATCGCAGCCTTTGCTGCGGCATCAAAGCCATCAACATCGGCAGTTGGATCTGCTTCAGCAAAGCCAAGCTCCTGTGCTTCTTTTAATGCAGAGTCAAAACTTGCGCCTGTCTCATGCATCTTGGTCAAAATGTAATTTGTTGTTCCATTAATAATTCCCATCACGCGTTCAACGTGATCTCCTACGAGTGATTCAGCAAGGGGACGCAAGATTGGAATTGCTCCTGCTACTGCTGCTTCGTAATAGAAATCAACATCTGCTTCATCTGATGCATGGAAGAGTTCTGCGCCGTGCTTGGCAAGAAGCGCCTTATTTGCAGTCACGACTGCCTTGCCATTTTTCATGGCAGTAAGAATGAGGGTGCGAGCAGGCTCGATGCCGCCCATGACTTCAATAACAAGATCAATATTTGGGTCGGTAACAATCGACTCTGCATCTGTGGTGAGAAGCTTTGCATCGATGCCATCGCGCTTGACTTTCATATCGCGCACAGCGATCTTCACTATCTCAAGTCCAACACCAGCGCGAGCTGCTAAATCTGTTTGGTTAGCAACCATAAGGCGCGCAACTTCAGCCCCTACGGTTCCAGCACCGAGCAAGCCCACGCGTAATACGCGATCCTGGCTCATCGGTTCACATCCCTAGTTTTATGGTTCCTTATAAATCTATAAGGATAAGTATCTCAAATTAATTAGATCTCCAAAGACAATAAATCTTCGGTGCTCTCTCTACGCACGATTACGCGGGTTTTGCCATCAAGGACGGCCACAACGGCAGGCCTGGTGATGTGGTTGTAGTTGCTGGCCATAGAACGGCCATAAGCACCCGTTGCTGGCAC
>CAIUAO010000119.1 GCA_903897155.1 uncultured Actinomycetes bacterium
ACACTTTTCACCCCTGGTCTTGTAGCTGCTCAGCAGCCACAGTGGCCTGACGGGCCAAGTGGTGCGCCTATTAGACAAGCAGTTGAGCAGCTCAAGAAACTTCCGCCTCTAGTTTTCGCTGGCGAGTGTGACAACTTAAAAGCAAAAGTTGCTGAAGCTGCAGCAGGACGAGCTTTTTGGTTACAAGGGGGAGATTGCGCAGAAACTTTTGCTGCTGCAACAGCAGATTCAATACGTAATCGCATTAAAACAATCTTGCAGATGGCTGCTGTATTGCAATATGCATCAAGCTTGCCTGTTATCAAAGTTGGCCGCATGGCAGGGCAATTTGCTAAGCCGCGCAGCAATGACACCGAAACTCGTGGGGATGTAACACTTCCTGCATACCGAGGAGACGCCGTCAATGATATTGAATTCACTCCTGAGTCTCGCAAGCCAAATCCACAGCGCTTAGTTCAGGTATACAACACTTCTGCCGCAACTTTGAATTTGGTGCGCGCCTTTACACAAGGTGGTTTTGCAGATCTTCGCCAGGTCCATGAGTGGAATAAAGGATTTGCTAATGATCCACGCTTTAGTCAGCGATATGAGCAGATGGCTAATGAAATTGGACGCGCCCTTGAGTTTATGAAATCTGCGGGAGTTGACCCAGAAAGTTTCAAGAAGGTTGATTTCTATTCAAGCCATGAAGCATTAATTTTAGAATATGAAAAAGCTTTGACACGTATCGATTCACGTACTGGAAATGCCTATGACGTTTCTGGCCACTTTGTTTGGGTAGGGGAGCGCACTAGACAACTTGATGGCGCACATATGGATTTTGCAAGCAAGATTCAAAACCCAATTGGTATCAAGCTTGGGCCGAAGACAACTCCAGAAGATGCCCTTGCGATGATCGCAAAGTTGAACCCAACAAATGAACCAGGACGCCTTACTTTCATTACTCGCATGGGCGCGGGTCTTATTCGTGAGAAGTTACCGGCATTAGTGGAAGCAGTGACTAAGTCAGGTGCAATTGTTCTATGGGTATGTGACCCGATGCATGGCAATACATACGAGGCGCCAAGTGGATACAAGACACGTAAATTTGATGATGTCTTAGATGAAGTTCGCGGTTTCTTTGAAGTCCATAAGAAGCTCGGCACACATCCTGGGGGAATCCATATTGAATTAACTGGTGATGATGTCACCGAGTGTGTGGGTGGGGGCGAGCAAATATCTGAGGCGGATTTAGCCGACCGTTATGAGACTGCGTGTGATCCACGCCTAAACCACACACAATCTCTTGAGCTTGCATTCTTAGTTGCCGAAATGTTGCGAGACCGCTAACTCGAACTAGACTTTCCAGATGCTTCTAAGCGCTTCTACGAAGACGCCAGTAGGTACTTTGTTTTTAATTGCTCACGAGCACATTCTGCTCGGTGCAGGTTTTCGAAGTTTTGACGACTTAGTCAATCGTATGGATGCGGCAGATCAAGAACGTGGCATCAAAGTTGTTCGTAATATTCCAATTATCAGTGATCTAGTAAAAGATTATTTCGATGGAGATCACACTGCAATTAACGCGATAAAAACGCGTCAACCTGGTCCTGAATTTTCACAAGAAGTATGGAAAGTAATGCGCAAGATCCCTGCTGGCAAGACCATGAGTTATGCAGAACTTGCTAAGAGGGCAGGTTCACCCAGCGCTGTGAGAGCAGCTGGAAGTGCATGCGCACGTAACCTAATTGCACCGATTATTCCTTGCCACCGCGTTGTAAAAACCGGGGGAGATCTTGGAAATTATGGGTATGGCTTAGATGTCAAAGAAGAGCTACTTCTTTTTGAGGGCGCTCTCAAGTAGTCCAGGTAATACTGAATTCACTTTCTCAATATCACTATCTGAAATATCTAAATGCGTCACTAATCGTAAGAAATTTGGCCCTAGGGCGCTTGCCAAGATCCCACTCTCTTTAAGTTGGGCGTTTAGTTCACTTGCAGTAATTGGAAGGGATGTGAGATCAAGTGCCACAATATTTGTCTCAACTTCTGCAGGATTAATTGTCGATGAGACAACTGCTGCACATGCCTTAGCAATTGACTTCGCGCGAGTGTGATCATCTTTTATTCGTGCAAGATTATTATCAAGAGCAAAGTGAGCACCAGCAGCTAAAATTCCTATCTGGCGCATTCCTCCGCCATAGCGCTTGCGCCACTGTCTAGCTGATGTAATACGTGTTGCATCTGAGAGCATGAGTGAGCCAATGGGCGCACCAAGTCCCTTTGAAAGACATACTGAGATAGTGTCGAAGTATTTGCCATATTCGCTGAAATCAACGCCCGATGCAATATGAGCATTCCAGATGCGAGCACCATCTAGGTGCATGGTCAAACCAATCTTGAGACTTTCAGTACGAAGAGTCTTGATCTCTGATAATGGTTGCACTGTTCCGCCACCAAAGTTGTGTGTATTTTCAACAGCTATAGCTGTAGTTGAAACTTGGTAGGGACCTGAATCTGGGCGAGCAATACGAAGTGGATCTGCAGCGCGAAGTAATCCACGGGCAGATTCCCATGTGCGAGTTGTGATTCCACTAAATACTGCCCCTGCGCCAAGTTCGGCGCGAACAATATGAGAGAAAGTTTCTGTGAGTAGCTCTTCACCAGGTTTAACTAATTGACGAATTGCTAGTTGGTTTGCCATTGATCCAGAGGGTGTAAAAAGCCCAGCCTCTTTTCCAAACATGGCTGCAACGCGTTCCTCAAGTGAATTTGCTGTTGGGTCATCACCGTAGACATCATCGCCAACTGGCGCTTTGGCCATAACGCTGCGCATCTCATCTGATGGCTGCGTGACGGTATCTGAACGTAAGTCAATCATGAGGCAATCTTGCCAGTTTTCTCTGGTTCTTCAGACCAGATGGCCAAATAGAGACCGCCCATAACGAAAAGACCACCGATCATGGTGCGAATGGTGAGACTTTCATGGACCAGAATAATGCCAAAGGCAGCAGCAAAGATGTATTCCATCGTAAGAATAATTCCCACACTTGTGGCGCTCATAAATGATTGTGCCCAAGTCTGGACAATGAAAGCGATGGCGCTAGCAAAGATAGCGGTGTAGATAATCGCCACCCAAACACCATGATCTGGAGGCATATGAAATCCACTTTTTAATGATCCAATGAAACAGATGACGCCCACTGTAGCCAACTGAATCAAAGTCAACGCATACGGATCGCGCCCAGGGCTCCATTTGCCAAGGGCAACAATATGGAAAGCAAACATCACGGCGCTAAGAAATACTAAAAACTCACCAAGGCCAACGCTCAATCCATTCAGTGAAAGTATTGCCATACCGATCAGTGCGAGTATGACCGCAAGCCACTGAAGTTTTCTTACTCTAGCTTTGAATATTCCTGCAGCAATGAGAGGAACAATGACTGCGTAGAGTCCTGTGAGAAATCCTGTCTTAGCAACGGTTGTCATAGTTAAACCAAATGTCTGGAATATGTAGCCTGTGCCAAGGAAGGCGCCAGTTGCTACTCCACGGGCCAAAAAAGCTTTATCAATGTGCTTAAGGCACTGCGGGCGTAGTATGAACATGATTCCTGCAGCGATAATGAATCTACAAGCTAGAAATGAATTTACATCTTGCCGGTCAAGGCTGTCCTTCATGATTGCAAATGCACTTCCCCAAACAATGGTTACGGCGAGAAGGAGGGTGACTGGAATGAATCGATTCCTTTGTAGATTCATTTACGCTTCTCGCGCATTTTCTTCAGTAATGCGATTTCAGCTCCGTGTTCAGGCTCTTGACCAGGGGTCTCCAAAATAAGTGGGGCATTAGCTACCGCAGGATGGCCGATGAGTTCTTCAAAAGGCTTCAAACCAATTTCACCTTCACCAAGATTTTGGTGGCGATCCTTGAGTGCTCCGCAGACATCCATAGAGTCGTTTGTATGGATTAATTTGATTCTTTCAATTCCCACAATTGAAACAAGTAGATCAAGAGTTTGGGTCATCCCACCTTTTACAGAGATGTCATGGCCAGCGGCAAATACATGGCAAGTATCAAGACAGACACCCACCTTTGGATGCCACTCAAGAGCGTCAAAATATTTTGTTAGATCATCAAGCTTCTTAACAAGTGATTGGCCTTGACCGGCTGTTGGCTCCAAAAGAAGCCATGGGTCTTCCTCTTTTAATTTACTTAGAATGGGCATCATGCCCTTGTTGATCTGCTTCCATGCAGTCTGAACATGCTTCTCATCAACAGCCGAACCTGTGTGAATAACTGTACCAAGTGCGCCAATTTCTTTTGCACGCTTCAATGAGTAAGCAGTCGAGGCAAGAGAATTTTCATACGTTCCAACAGTTGGAGAACCTAAGTTAATAAGGAATGGAGCATGCACGTACACATCGATATCGAGCTCTTCAGCCTTTTGTCTAAATGCTTTATCTGCTTCAATATTTGCATCAGGCATTGCCCATCCTCGTGGGTTTGAGGCGAAGACTTGAATCGCTTCAGCGCCAGTAGTGAGTGCATATTCGATCGAACGTTTAACCATTCCACCTGAAGTTGGAGTGTGGGCCCCGATGCGCGGCAATGTTGATTTTGGTGAAGCCATTGGGGGAGCCTATCCCAGAGTGATGGTGATCTGTGTTCCACGCTTAACCTGTTTGCCCACTTGAGGGGAAACATTTGTCACATGCTTGCCGCTACCAATCTTCTTCACGATAACCTTCAGATCAAGGTTTTCAAGGGCAGTAGTTGCAGCATTTTGATCGAGTGAGTAAACATTTGGAACATAAACAAGAGCAGAGCCTTGCGAGACAACAATATTAATTGTTGAACCTGAAGGCGCAGTTGTTGGAGCATCTGGATTTTGCGAGATCACATTACCTGCAGGAACGCTGTCGCTAAATCCAAAGGTTGATTTCACGTTGAAACCCGCAGCGGTTAATTCACTTTGAGCTTGGTCTCCACTCTTACCAACATATGACTGCAGGGCAATTCCACCGTCAGTTGACGTAGGCGTAGGTGTTGGCGTTATGGCAGCGGGTTGGATGCCAAGAGAAATAGATAGTTGAACTGTTCCATTCTTCTTTACATGGCCCCCGCCACCAGGATTTGATGAAATAACTTGGCCTGCGGGAATTGTTGAGTTGTAGTTTTGAGCCGCAACTTGAGTTTTAAGGCCAAGGGAAGCAAGTGTCTGTGTTGCATCATTTTGGCTCATGCCGACTACCGACGGAATTGAAACCCCACCAGCAACTCCAGAAGATAGGTAGTATCCGCCGCCGAGCAATGCGAGTAATACGAAGAGTGCGATGAATCTATTTCGACGCACCCGTCTTGATATTCTTCGGCGCGTTTGAGCAGTATTACTCATTGCAAGATTCTCCACCTTCTTAGTCTCAGATGTCTTTGACGCGCCAGTGCTGATCGGTTGCGTAATAGTCTTCACTCTCTCCACGATGGCACTTCCAATGCGCACTTCAGGGCGAGCTCTCTTTTTACGTGCAGCGGCAGGAACTGGAAGATCAAGTTCAAGGCTGAGCTGCTTACGTTGTGGATCTAGAGACTCCTGAACCTGCCTCATTTCATCGAGGAGTTCACTTGCATTTTTTTGTCTAGCGTCTGGATTTGGCGCTGTAGCTTTGACGATCAGATCATCTAATTCTTGAGGAATTCCTTGAGCAAATGTAGATGGTGCAGGAACTCGTTCATTGACATGTTTATATGCAATTTGAATAGGGGAGTCACCATCAAATGGTTTGCGTCCAGTGAGTAATTCAAAGAGGACAATTCCAAGTGAGTAGATATCACTTCTCGCATCTGAAACTCCACGCTGGACTTGTTCAGGGGAGAGGTAGGAAACACTTCCTAAAACTATGCTTGATTCAACTGTCATGGTGGAACCAAGTTGGCCACCACGCGCGAGTCCAAAGTCGGCTATTTTGATTCTGCCATCTCTAGAGATCAATATATTTTCTGGTTTTATATCACGATGATTAATACCTAGTCGGTGTGCTTCAGCAAGGCCGCTGGCCACAGGAATCATGTAACGAAGGAGATCAGAAGGGTTAAGTGGCCCTTGTTCAAAGAGAAGATCTCGTAAAGTGAAGCCGTCAATAAATTCCATGACGATAAAGACAGCTGGCGTTCCACCTGTATTCCATCCTTGATCTTGAATAGCAACTACATTTGGATGAGAAAGAGCCGCAGTTGCTTTTGCCTCTCTGATAAATCTGTTAACAAACTCTTCATCATTGGCAAGATGAGGGTGCATTATTTTTACAGCAACAGGTCGATCAAGTCGCAGGTCGGAGCCTTTGTAAATCGATGCCATGCCACCTGCCGCTATCAACTGTTCTAGTTGGTAGCGCCCATCAATAATTTCGCCAGTCAGGTCTGACACGTTGAAATCTTAGAGGCTAGTAGGCGCCATTGACGTGATAATCGGCTGCGTCGGCTGTGCCTTCTTTGGCGAAATGCTGAGAACTCATTTGTTGGAATAGCAGCATCTGGGACTTGATCTCTTGCCCATCACGTGCAAGCACTCGATCTAGGCCAAGGAGTGGATCAATATCGATCCAAAATTTCATTGATACGTTCTCTCGAATTGAACGTTGCCCCGAGCCCACTCCTTCTATGATGAGAAAATCGGTGCTAGGAATTTCAAATTCTTCTCCCGGACTATTTTTATGCCAGTCATACCGCGTTGTTCGGTGTGGGCTCTTTGAATTGTGAGCACTAACTATCCCCAGAAGTTTGTCAGTGAGCTTTTCTCCAAGTGGATCACTCCACCCATCATAGAGATCATCCATATGCAGGGTGAATACGGAGAGTTTGTTGGCAAAATTTTTCTCTAAAAATGATGCAAGTGTTGTTTTACCTGCTCCAGCCCACCCATCAATAGTTGCAATCATGTACTGAGATTTCTATTTAATGAGAATCTTGTTCAGGTTGGAAACCCTATTCCATCGCTTCCAACCGCCGATTGCCAGTAAAACGAATATGAAATATAAAAGTGAGGTGAGATATGACTTTCCATGCCAGAACTGGAAGGTATAGACCCCGTCAACAACAAACCAGAGTGGCCACGCTTCAAACTTTTCCATGCACATAAGCCCTTGCGCTATACAGCTTCCCACAAAACCAAAAGAATCAGTCCATGTTGCTGCTGCGCCAATATGGATAAGTAGGGGATTGAGAGCAAACCATGCGACCAGATAGACGCCGACCATCGCTAGATTGATTTTCCATGTGAGCTTACGGGGTTTTGCTCCTTTAGGGCCCCATCCAAACCATCCCCAGAATCCTCCGGCGATGAAGACAAATTGAAGAGCGGCGCTTGCATAATATTTTTGCTGAAAGAACAACAGCGCATAGAGAAGGCTGCTTATATTCCACCACGGCCATGTAATACGGGGACCGTAGATTCCATACCAAACACCAACTACCGAAGTGGTGAAGGCGAAAAACTCAAGATAAGTAAGTTTGTAACCCCAAGCAGTAAACATAACCGACATTAAAGTGTGCATTGATTTGATCCCTTTCCAATTCGCATTACCGAACTGGTACTACGGTCGACCTGGCGATCAGGTCCTCTCAGCCACAACAACGGCTCCCGTTGGTAGTGAGCCTACCGCGCTTTAAGGGCTCGTGCATAAGCCGGCAGCGCTACTTTCAATCTTCTCCACGAAGATGTTTTGGCACGTTTTGTAAAGATTTGATATTCAATCTTTTCAACCTCATCCACTATCCCGCAGTAAAGCTCACTTGCTGCCTCGATACATGGACGGCTTGTTGCATCTAGGAGTGAGATTCCAAATTCAGATTCTTTCTGAAGCGTTCGAACTCGCTGAATCTGGGCTTGCAGGGCGCTGCGAATCTGTGGAGTTACTACGCGCTCATTGAGCATCTGCCAACTAACTCCGTGTTCAGCAAGTTCTTGGATAGGCAAATACACACGCCCGCGTTCTAAATCTTCATCGACATCTCGAATGAAATTAGCTAGTTGAAAGGCAATTCCAAGTTTTTGTGCAGCCTCATATGCCCGGGGGTCTGTGCTGCCAAGGATTGGAACCATTTGCAGTCCTATTACAGCAGCGCTTCCATAGACATACTCAAGAAGATCCTCGTATGTCTGATATTCAGTAATTGATAAGTCCATTGTCATCGAATGTAAAAAAGATTCAAAGTGCTCAATAGGAATAGAAAACCTTTTAACCGTATCTATAAGCGCTCTACCAATATGGTCTTTACTTTCACCCTTTCCTAGATCGGAGAGAATTCCATCTCCCCAAATTTTTAGTACTTGGGTTTTTTCTTCAATAGAAAGTGAAGATTCAAGGTCATCCACAATCTCATCGGCATATCTAGCAAAGCCATAGAGAGCATGAACAAATGGCCGTTTTTCTTTTGGCAGCAATAAGGTTGCCAAGTAGTAAGTCTTGCCGTGTAGAGAATTTAACCTTTTGCACTCAGCATAGGATGCGCGCAGATCTGGATCGGTAATACCTGCAGCCGTTAATTCATCCATTACTAGTCGATCTGTCCAACAATTCGTTCTGCTGCCAAGCGACCAGAGATTAAGACCATCGGAACACCAACTCCTGGTTGGGTGCCAGAACCTGCAAAGACAACATTTTCAAAACCCTTTGCCATATTAGAAGGTCTAAATGGACCTGTTTGGAAGAAGGTGTGAGCGCTAGCAAATGGTGCACCACGTTCCATTCCTTGTTTTTCCCAGTCAAGAGGAGTTGTGATTTTTTCCACTTCAATTGAGTCGATGAAACCGTTATATCCACGCTTTTCCATTACACGAAGCATTTCATCACGGTAACTAGAAGCTTGTTTATTCCAATCAATATCAGCATCAAGGTTTGGGGTAGGGAACAAGATGTAATAAGAAGACTTCCCTTGAGGAGCTAAAGACGGGTCATCATGGGTCGGAACGGTGACTAGAAGACTTGGATCAGTCATCAATACTTTCTTGTTGATGAGCTCATCAAAGACGCCATCCCACGACTGCCCAAAGTGAATATTGTGGTGAGCTAAATGATCATATTTTTTGTTTGATCCCACCAATAAAGTCACACATGACGGGGAGTAAGTAAGCCTCTTCACACTTGGTGGGGTGCGTCCAAGCAGCTCGCGCCAAGCGACCGGTAGATCAGGATTGAGCACGACAACATCACAAGGAATTCGCTCTTGTGTATCAGTAATGACCGCAGTGGCTCGGCCATTGGAATGCTCGATACTTGTAACAGTTGTGTTGTATTTAAATTCAACTCCATGTTTTGCGGCCGCTCCCGCGAGAGCTCTTGGCACAGCATGCATCCCACCTTTAGGGAAGAAAACACCATTCACCGAATCCATATAAGCAATGACTGCATAAATTGCTAGCGCTTGCTGAGGGCTCACACCTGCATACATCGCTTGGAAGGAGTAAACCTTTTGGGTTCGTGGATCTTTAAGAAATTGATTGACTTTTGGTGCAAGTCTTCTAAACCCGCCAAGTGCAACAAGCTTTGCAAGATTAGGGGTAAGCAGATTCAAAGGTGAATCGATATTTCGATCGATGAAGTCTTTCATTTCATACTTATAAAGCTTTGTCACAAACTCAACATACTTTCCATAGCCAAGTGCCTCATCGGCACCGATTGTTTTCTCTATTTCTGCTTGCATGCGGTTGGTATCTGCATGCACATCTAGAGTCGAACCGTCGTGATAGAAGGCACGATATAAAGGCTCTAGTGGTACCAAATCAAGCCAGTCTTTAATATCTTCACCAACACAAGCGAGGGCATCTGCAATGAGATCAGGCATTGTTAGTACTGATGGTCCTGTATCAAAGGAATAGCCATCTTTTTTAAGCAAACCATTTCGTCCGCCTGGAACACTCTCTCGTTCTACAACCGTCACTTTACGTCCCGCGCCTGCCAAACGAAGCGCTGCGCTTAAACCGGCAAGACCTGCGCCAACAATCACTACGTGATCGGTTGATCCCTTTACTGTGCGTGGCATTTTCTCTTTAACTCTTTCTCATGGTCGCTGCGATTGCCATCTCTTCAAGCATGGCACCTGCCTTGGGTGATATCCCACCACTTTTAGCAGCAGTCCGCGCGTTGGAAGTCATCTGAGAGATAAGTAACTCAACTTCCTTAAGAGCGCCCGTATCTATGATTATTGAGCGCAATACTTCGACTCCTGCTTGATCTAAATTTGCCTTCCCAAAGTACTTTTCAAATTCCTTCCGCTGGGCGCCATTAGATTTACTTAAAGTACTAGCAATCAGCACTGTGCGCTTGCCTTCTCTTAGATCATCACCCGCTGGCTTTCCAGTCTCTTTTGGATCCCCAAATACCCCGATGATGTCATCTCTTAACTGGAACGCTTCACCAAGAGGCAGTCCATACTGTGAATAAATCCCATACTGCTCACTTTTAGCGTTTGCGCTGAGCGCTGCGCCAAAATGTAAT
Organism: uncultured Actinomycetes bacterium; assembly: GCA_903897155.1. Classification (GTDB taxonomy): domain Bacteria; phylum Actinomycetota; class Actinomycetes; order Nanopelagicales; family Nanopelagicaceae; genus PALSA-747. The sequence continues at coordinate 10,474 of CAIUAO010000119.1, forward strand.
GGCCTTTCAATACTGTATTTTCCAGATTTATATCTGGCCACCTTCAGTGATCTTTCAATACTTTCACTTGCGAGTGCTTGCTCATACACATCTAGATACTGTCCTGCCATTAGCTCAACGCGCATTTCATCATAGACGGGAAGAGCTGAAAGAATCTGTGAACTTTTAACTCCAGATTCGTGGAGCATTTTATCTGCCCAAATAATCGCAAGGTCTCCCATAAGCACTGAAGCGGCTAACCCAAATTGTTCTGAGGAGCCATGTAAATTTTTATCTTTGTGAATAGTTTCAAATTGTTTGTGAATGGACGGCGCGCCTCTTCTTCTATCTGATGCATCCATAAGGTCATCATGGATTAGCGCACACACATGCACGAGTTCTAAGCTCGACAGGCAGTGATGCTCTCTTGAGTAATTTCACCGCCTGCGCCAATATGTCCGATCGCAGCAAAAAGTGGTCGAAGACGTTTTCCACTGTCTAGGAGAAAGTGCCCAAGGGCACTAGAAACAGGAATAAGGTCATCATCAACACTATGCAGATAGGCCGATTCACGGTCGAAAAATGATGCGAGTGATTTATCTACCGCGCTTTTTAGTTGAAGAATTCCATCAAAATCCACGCGGTAACGGTACCCTGCTTGGCTATGAGTCACCCATCATTCTCTGTAGAGCTTTTTCCTCCCAAGGATGAAGCCGGGGAAGAGCGCATGTGGTTGGCTACCGCGCAGTTTCAAGAGGTAAAGCCTGATTTCATCTCGGTGACATATGGGGCAGGGGGAAGTACTCGTGATCGAACTGTTCGCATTGCATCTGAACTTACGGTGCGTACAGGTATTTCAACTGTTGCTCACCTGACATGTGTCGGCTCAACTCGCATAGAGCTAGAGCAGATTTTGGATCAATATCAGCGGGCAGGCATCCAAACTATTTTGGCGCTGCGGGGAGATCCAGTTGACGGTCCAAGTTCACCATGGGTGAGTACTCCTGGAGGATTTGATCACGCAGATCAATTAGTCGAATTAGCAATAAGCCGAGGAGATTTTAAAGTGGGCGTTGCTGCATTTCCAGATGGTCATCCTGCATCACATGGAGATTTGGGAAAAGATATTGATGTTCTTCTGAGGAAAGAATCGCTAGGTGCAAATTTTGCAACAACACAATTTTTCTTTGAAGCACACTCTTGGATCACACTTGTTGATTCACTCGCCAAGAAAGGTTCTAAACTTGATGTTATTGCAGGTATTTTGCCAGTAACTAATGTCAAGCAACTAACGAGAATGGCACAATTAGGCGGAACTGCAATCCCGGAGCACATAGAGAAAGCATTTGCTGAAGTTGCCGATAACGAAACTGCTGTCCGAGAATTAGGAATTGAGATTGCAACATCTTTGTGCAGAGAGTTAATTACTGCGGGAGTCCCTGGTCTTCATTTTTATTCAATGAATAGCGCTCAGGCAACACTTGAGATCGTAAAGAATTTGGGACTTCGGTGAAGAGAGAAGATTTTTTTAAGATCTGGTCATCTCTTCATGGTGACGTGAAAGTTTCTGGATTTGTTAAAGGATGGCTCATAATCTCATTTGCACTCACCAAGCCACTGGCAAAAGCCAAAGTACACCCTAATGTTTTAACAGCAAGCGGAGTTCTTGCCAGTATTTATCTGTGGTTAAGCGCTGCGCACAATTACGCTCTAGTTTTATTGGCAATATCTATACTTCTAGATGCTATCGATGGAACGCTCGCAATGCTCAGTGGGAAAGCGTCGAAATTAGGAGCGGTTTTTGATTCAGTTGCTGATCGAGTTGCAGAGTTTTTTTGGGCGCTTACTTTCTACACACTTGGTGCTCCCACCTGGGTCATTGCAGGGGCATGGGCTTGTGCCTTCGCTCAAGAATATTTGCGGGCCCGCATTGCGGGCTTAGGAGTTGGGCAGATTACTCTTATTACTATTTGTGAAAGGCCCGTTCGGGCTTCGCTGCTCGCAATTGCACTTGGCTTAGAACTTATCCACGCCCATGGAGTAATAGTTATTTCGATTATCTGGTTAGTAATGCAAGTGTTTTCTTTTTTTTCTCTGATGAGACATAGTTATAAACTTCTAAGCACTGCCAATCGCATCGGCAACTAATTCACCACTTATTCCAACGAGAGGTAAGCCTCCGCCTGGGTGAGCTGAACCTCCTACACAATACAAACCATGGATAGGTGAGCGATTCTTTGCTCTCATAAATGCAGACCTTGCTCCGTTACTTGAGGTTCCATAGATGGAGCCACCTGGAGCTCCAGTGCTATTTTGCAGGTCAAGTGGCGTCCTATATTCCATAACATCAAGCCTTGAACTTACTTGCAAGCCAAGTGCATCCATCTTTTCAATAATCATTTGTGCATAGGAAGATGAATCACCACTCCAATCCCATCCTGAACCTGGTTCGTGGCGTGGAGCATTTACTAAGACAAACCAACTTTCAGTATTTTCCCGTTTAACCATTTGGGAATCGCGTGGTGCGCAAATATAAATCGTTGGGTCGCTGACCGGGACTTTCCTTTCAAATACCTCATCAAACTCGGCGTCATAGTCTTGGGGGAAGTAGACATTGTGGTGCGAGAGATTTGGCAATTTACCTTGGTACTTTGAATTATCTAGACCAAGCAAGAGACTAAAGCCAGATAAAGACTTTGTAGATTTCTGTAGCTTTGCCCGCTCTTGCTTTGCATTTTTTACTGAAGAAATAAGCAGTTGGTTATATACAACCTCTGCATCAGCATTTGCTACAACGATTGGCGCAGCGATGAACTCATCCCTATTATTAATAATACCTGTAACTTTTCCTGATTCAGTTCTGATTTCCTTAACCGAATTGTTTAGATGGATTTTCACGCCAAGTTCGCGACATCTCTGCTCTAAACTCTCAGAGAGTTTTCCAATTCCTCCTTGGATATGCCAAGCACCAAATGTTGCCTCTATAAATGCAATCGTTAGAAGTGCTGCTGGTGCTTTTCGAGGATCAGAACCAGAATACGTTGCATAACGATCAACAATCATTTGGATGTGAGGATCGTTGGTGTATTCGCGCACTACTTTGCGCAGAGATTTCCAAGGGGCTATCTGCTTGATACCTGTGAGCAAATCTTTTTGCTTGAGCAAGCTTGTCAATGTTGGCATTTGAGATTGCACGAAGGGGACTCTAGATATATCCCACATAACTTCTGCCCGCTGCAAAATTGAATGCCAAGCGTCACCAGCAGCCTTGCCGAAGGCATCGTCGATCGCTGCACAAGTCTTGGGGAGATCTAGATTTACAAAATCCACCCAAGTTTTATCTGCAAAGTGATAGCTAAAAGCTGGATCAACGGGCTCTAAGACAAGTGACTTTTCTAACCTCGCACCTGTCTTTAAAAAGAAATCTTTATACACCGCTGGCAGTGTGAGCAGGGATGGGCCAGTATCAAATGCATAATCGCCAATCCACTCCGTTCTGCATTTGCCACCAGTTCGATCCGATGCTTCATATATTTCAACATCATGTCCAGCGCGCGCCAATCTGGCGGCACTGACCATCCCTCCAACGCCAGCTCCAATGACAATAATTTTTGTCATGAGCTCAGCACGTTTCTTCCCCGCCACAGCAGATTTCCTCTTGATTTTCCTTGCCAGGATTTTATGATCAAAGCAATAAGAACAATCATCGATAGGGGATGTAAAAAGACGGTGCTAAACGTTGATCTAGTTCGCGCAGCGCTTACCAGACGTGAGAGAGCTAAAAGTAAGTAGCAAATCCATGCCCACCTATTCCCGCTCAGAGCAATGATGAAAGGAAAGACTCCAGTTATAAACAAGAGAGCACTTACAAAAATACTTCCCCATACTCCACCGAAGGCTGCCCATAGTGATTTTGTGTAGCCTTCAATGAGATCATGATCGGCTTCATACATTCGGCATTCACTTACAGCGCTTGCTTCAGCAACCCCGCCGATGAACTTGTGTTTGCGCAAAGCTCTAGCGAGTTCAAGGTCATCTAGTACTTCAGATTTGATGGCAGCATGCCCACCTGCAGCGATGTATGAAGATCTTCGCACGATAAAGAATTGTCCATTTGCAACAACCATGGATCTAAAAGGTAATTTCTCTGCCAGACGCAATGGAACAGAGGACATCCAAGACCATTGCAAGAGAGGTTGCATGAGCCTTTCAAGGAAGCTCACGGCGATTTGCCGCGGATAAGGCGATATGAAATCCCAATTAAGTTCACTCATTTTTCTCAGGGCAGAGTTGATTGCAGTCGGTGCAAGGCGAACATCTGCATCAAGAAATACTAGGTATTCAGCAGTAGTTGAATCTGCGAGTTGCTGACAGGCAAAATTTTTACCAAGCCAACCATTAGGTAGATTTTTTCCAACGATAATTTCAATACCTGGCAAACTTCTTGCAAGCACACCTGTCTTATCCGTGGAGTTATCATCGAGAACTTTAATTGATCGGTGGGGCAGCCCTTGGGACTCAAGAACACTTGATAGGGATGCAAGAACATTTCGCTCTTCATCGCGCATCGGCAGCAAGATCGCAACATCGCTTTGAATTTCACTCTTAATTTTTGGTTTAATTACCCTTATCGATAGGGCATTGATTATTGTTATGAGAAATGCCAGCCCAGATAAGAGAGCGATAAAAGACATATTAAAGATTAGCAGGTCTGCCAAAGCCGATCGAAAAGAAGTAGGGGATTAAGACTGCTCCAAAAACAATAGCTCCGAATACTCCAACGCCTGGTCTGTGAAAGAAAAAAACATTTCCTATAAGACCAGCAAATAACGTCCACGCTAGGAAGAAATCAGGGATTGAAGTGGTGGCGCCGCCCTTCCTTCTATCCTTTGGTAGCCATGCATGCAGAAGAGCCATCAAGCCCATACCGGCAAATAACCACCCAGCAGTATTTGATAGTGGAATTTCGGGAGCATAGGGAACGTGAGGTCCAACAACTTTCCACGTCCATCTCCCAGCAGAAACCATTTGTGGGTCAAGAAAAAGATCCCACGCAGCTAGACCAATTCCGCCATATATAAATACCCAATTTTTAGTAACACGCCTAGCGGCAATGAGTAGCGGATATGTGAGCATCACCCAAGCAAAAGGAACCAAAATAGGAACACCAAATATTTGCTTACCAAGTGAATGATCATAGGAATACTTTCCAAATGGCCACCCAGTTTTAACGCCGATAGCTTCGACTGTAAATGCAAAAATTAAAACGACTATGCCCATAGTGATAGCAAAACGAAAACCATAGGCGAAGTAAGAGTGAATGAGCATCGTGACTGCAGCACAATAAACAGTTGCAATTGTTATTTCTTGTAATAACTTGTTGTGGACCAGAGGGTAGGTGATCTGCAAACCAATAGATGCAATGGTTAAAAGAATCAGAAAAAGATCTCGGCTGCGGGTGCCGCTACGCCCGGCAATACTTCGTGGTCTGTATTGGCGGATAGACATTTCTTAATTGTGCCTTACAAACCTTCAGAAATGGAGCCCCGTTTTTGAATTAATGCGAATCTTGCAAATAATTCATCCCTGTACCACCCCTGTTTTGCCGTCTCTGAGATGACCGCAGCATGTGCCTGGCCTTTATAGGCAAAGTTACGGATGCTTTCTGCATCGCTCCAGATCGAGAGAGTTCCCTGGAGCCCAATTGGCGCTTCACCAATTCCAATCGCCAATTCAAGGCCAGGAGATTGTCTTAAACTCGAGATCACCGGTGGAACAGCGCGCCAAAAAAGAAGATTCTTTCGCCATTTAATACTTGCTCGCGTTATGGCGACAACAGCCCCATCCCATTGAAAATTTGGCTCACTATGAAATGGCTGCTTGCCAGACCAGACTCCATGAACCGAGATTGGGACAAGGGTTAAACGCATTTCGTGCGCAGCAAACTTTCTCCACCCTGCAATTATTGAATCTTTATCAAATTCATCAATTTTTGAGTCATCGATAGTGATAAGCATTCCCCAGCGATACATATTGGCATCTCTAGGCGTGAATGTTTCACCTGTTCCTGTCCCAAGTAATTTAAAAAACTCAACATCTGGGTGGCGTTTGAGAGGACCACGGTCACTTTGCATATGACTAATTGCTCTCCATATATTTGCCCTCTTCACATCGAAGAGGTAAACAATCGTGCGCATCATTTGGCAACCACGGTTCTAACAATTGTAAAAATCGAGAGGGCAAAAAGTAGATAAGCAAAAGATTTACGGAGTAAATCAGCGGGCACTCTGGAACTGAAATGTGAAGCGAGAGTAGAGACGATAATTGCTGCAAAGCTAATAACAAGAGGGACGCCCCATTTGACTTGGACCCATTGACTTTGGTGTCCAAAAAATGAGGTCAAGCAGTTGATAGTAATAATAAATAGGGAAGTTCCTGCCGCTTTACTTTGTGGAGTGTTATAAAAAAGAACCAAGATAGGAATTGCTAGAAAGCCCCCGCCAATTCCGAAGAGTCCTGTCATAAGACCGATGAGTAAGGAGGTGGCAATCAGAGCACCAAGTGGCATTCTTTTTTCTAGTCTTGTTTTTACTTGTCCACCAAGCATCGATCCACCGGCAATAAATAGGACAAGAGCAAAGCCGCCCGTGAGGAGCCCAGCGGATAAATGTTTAGATAAAAGCGCACCGCCAATATTTGTTACAAGACCTAATGCCCAAATAGAGAGCGCCTCACGATAAAGGATATCTTTACTTCTTATCTTTGGGATGAGCCCGAAGAAGGCAGCTATAAAAACGACGGCAAGTGCTGCAGTAGTTGCCTGCTGTGGGTTGAAGTGAAAAACGTAGAGAAGAATCGGAACGGTGATCATCGCCCCGCCTGCTCCGACAAAGCCCAGTACTGATCCTATAAATGCCCCGAAGATAAGGGAGAGGATGACGTGGGTAAGACTCACGGAGTTAGTTTGCCGTAGATGTCAGTTAAATGGCATATAACTGTTCATGGGTAATCTGAAGAGTTCTAACACTTAATTGTTAAAAGGAGGTGACTATGGCCGCAGATGAAGATATATCGACGATTTTGCATGTGGACATGGATGCCTTCTTCGCCTCTGTTGAGGAACGAGATGACCCGACTTTAAAAGGCAAGCCAGTTGTGGTCGGCGCCGGAATTCGTGGGGTAGTGGCCGCCGCAAACTATGAAGCTCGTAAATATGGAATTCATTCTGCAATGCCTGTGAGCCATGCAAAGCGACTTGCTCCGCATGCAATTTTTATCCCTCCAGATCATGGCCGTTATACAGAAGTTTCAGAGCACATCATGGAGATTTTCAATCGCTTTACACCTCTTGTTGAGCCGATTTCCCTAGATGAGGCCTTCCTTGATGTCACTGGTTCAGAGCGCTTATTGGGCACGGGTAAAGAGATAGGCGCAAAGATTCGTGCGCTTGTAGAAAAAGAACAAGGCATTACATGTTCTGTAGGAATTGCCACGACTAAATTTGTTGCAAAGCTTGCATCATCTGCCTGCAAACCAAATGGGATGCTGGAGATTGACCCCGATAAAGTCTTAGAGTTTTTGCATCCTCTCCCAGTGAATGCAATCTGGGGAGTAGGCCCTAAAACAAATGAAGAGCTTTTAAAACTTGGGCTTCGGACAGTTGCCGACATCGCCGCAACACCCAGGCAGACTCTTATTCGCGCCCTGGGTGATGCGGCAGGTTCATCACTCTATGAACTTGCGTGGGGAAGAGATTATCGAGATGTGATTCCAGATGAAGCTGATAAAAGCATCAGTAACGTTGAGACATTCTCGGTAGATATCTATGAAGAAGAACTCATACTTAAAGAACTGCTTCGGATGACGGAGAAAGCAAGCCTTCGAATGCGTGAGCGAGGCTTATCAGCCCACAGAGTTTCCATCAGAGTTCGCTTTGCCGATTTCAAAACAATTACCCGTTCAAAAACTTTAGACATTGCAGTAGATGGGATTCAGGAGTCCTACGAGATTGCCAAACAGTTATACCTGGGACTCAAGTTAGACCGAGTGCCTATCCGCTTAGTGGGAATTAGCTTTGAGAGTCTTGTGGATTTAAAAGGAGCGCCTGTTCAGTTGAGGCTGGGTGAACCTGAGAGTGGATGGCGCCAGGCAACTCAGGCCATTGACTTAGCAACCGCCCGTTTTGGTAGAGGCAGTGTTCGCCCAGCACGGCTTGTGAGAAAAGCCGATGAAGATGCCGCGCAGGATGAGCACGAGGAGTAATCCAGATAGCGCGTCTTGCTGAAAATGCTCTATCCTGTTGGCATGCCTCTTTCAGACCACGAACGCAAGCTACTTGCGGAGATGGAAGCTGCCTTTGAACAGGATGACCCACGTCTTGTTTCAACGCTGACAGGAAAGGCCCGCACAAAGCAGGCAAGCAGAGTTCTCGCAGGAGTAATAACCCTTCTCTTTGGAATGAGCGTTCTCTTCGGTGGGCTAGTTGCGAAGGTAGTTCTAGTGAGCTTGGCTGGATTCCTTATTGCGCTCACGGGTGCTTTTTTGATGGTGACAAACTTCTCACTGCCCGGGCGCGGGGGCAAAAAGAACGCGAAGCCTCGCTGGAGTGATCGCCTTGAGAATCGTTGGGATCGCCGCAACGACCAGTAACCCCTCATGATGAGTAAATAGCGCTCGCACTATATTTCTTGGCCCCTTCGGGGGCTTTTTTATTGCCCTTTTTTGCCTACCCACGAATTTAGGCATATCTAGGGGATGAAAGGGAGAAAAGTGCAAAGAAGTGGAAAGAGGTGGTTGAAAAGGGAGAAAAAGGGAGTAAAGTGGTGCCTACGACTTAATTCGGGGGAATTGAGCGTAAAAGTGGTTGAAACTGGGGGAAGTAAATGTTTCTGGGCACCCACGAGCCAAAGCTCGATGAGAAGGGTCGCCTGATTCTGCCCGCCAGATTCAGAGATGAATTGGCTGATGGTCTAGTCATTACAAAAGGCCAAGAACGTTGCTTATATGTCTTTCCAGCATCTGAATTCACTGCAATCACAGAACGCCTTCGTCAGGCACCAGTCACAGAAAAAGCAGCGCGTGACTACATGCGTGTCATGTTTGCCGGTGCACACGATGAAGTGCCAGATAAGCAAGGTCGCGTAACTATTCCTAGTGGGTTGCGAACTTATGCAGCTCTTGAAAAAGAGTGCGTTGTTATTGGCGCAAATACTCGTTTAGAAATTTGGGATTTCACTTCGTGGAATACATATCTAGCAGATCGCGAAAAGGGATTTGCCGACGTTTCAACGGAGGTGTTGCCAGGTCTGTTTTAAAGACCATTGAAAAATTTCTGTGATTAGGCCATCGCCGACTTCATCAACGACACCACTTCCCCGGTGCCGTTCCCCCCAAGATCCGTCGGTCGGCGGTGACCTAACTACAGAAAACATAATCAGTAAAAACAGTAATAGCAAGAGCAGAAGATAGAAAGAAAGGGGAGTGAAGATGGCAATAGCTGGTAAAGAACATATTCCAGTAGCGCTAGAGCGCTGTATTGACTTACTCACCCCTGCGATCGAATATTCATTAAGAAGTAATTCATCAACAATCGTTATTGATGCCACTCTCGGACTTGGTGGACATACACGCGCGCTACTTTCAAAATTTCCTAATATCACCGTTATCGGAATTGATAGAGATGCTCATGCCATTGAATTAGCAAGGAACAATGTCGGGCACTATTTAGACCATTTAAAAGTCGCTCAAACTACGTACGACAATATCCCTCAAGTCCTAGCCGAGCAGGGCATAAGCCGCGTAGCTGGCATTCTTTTTGATCTAGGCGTCTCATCCATGCAATTAGATGATGGACAGAGAGGATTCGCTTACTCACATAGCGCTCCGCTTGATATGCGGATGGATCAATCTCAAGAATTAACCGCCCAACATATTTTAGATACCTATGACCGTGGGGCTTTGATTCATATTTTGCGCACATATGGCGAAGAGAAATTTGCTCCAAAAATTGCCGATAATATTATTTCTGCAAGAACTACTTCAGCGCTACGTACAACTACTGATCTAGCTGATCTTGTTAAGGCAAGCATCCCTGCTCCTGCCAGGCGCACCGGGGGAAACCCAGCAAAGCGCACGTTCCAAGCACTTCGCATTGAAGTGAATCAAGAACTTGCAGTACTTGAGCGTGCAATTCCAGCCGCACTTGAGGCCCTTGATGTGAAGGGTCGATTAGTTGTCATGGCCTACCAGTCACTTGAAGATCGAATTGTTAAAGCAGCCTTTACTGCGGCGACAGCATCACGAACACCACGGGGTTTACCAGTTGATCTGCCAAATAGTGCAGCTCATTACGCGCTTGTCATGCGCGGCAGTGAAAGCGCCTCCGAAGCTGAGATTCAGATGAATCCACGTGCGCAGTCAATGCGTTTGCGTGCAGTTGAAAGGCTGGCTGCCTAGTGGCTATCGCTGAGATTGCAATACGTTCACTTCCTGACCGAGTCAAAGATGTTCGAAAGACTTCTTTTGCTAGGGCAGCTCTGCGAATCGTGCCAGATCTTGATGTTAGAAATGCAGAGAGCGTCGACAATAGGACATTCATTGGAATTATTGCAGCAATTTTTCTCTCTGGACTTATCGCACTCCTTGCGATTAATACTTCACTAACAACCGATGCATTTAGAACAGAACACCTAAAGATTGAGTTAGCGTCCATTAATAGCCAAAGAGATGTCATTCTCAATCAAGTTGCTAAATATTCATCCACTAACCAATTAGCACAGAGCGCATCTAAACTTGGAATGAAGCCAGCGGAAAGTACGAGCTTTGTTGACTTAACGGTGACATTGCCATGATTACATCACATAATTTTCACAAACGTGTCCATGCTCTGATCGTTATGGCGGTAGTTGTCTTAGTAATTTTTGGATTACGCCTTGTCGATGTCCAAGCTGTTCAGGCAGATGGATATACGAAGAGAGCAAATAATGAGATGGTGACCTCTTCGGTGATGCTCGCATCCCGCGGAACCATTACAGATGTTAATGGTGTTGTACTCGCGCGAAGTGATAACGCGAGCCGAATCGTTGTTGATCAAACAATGATTACCGACCCTGCAAAGACGGCTCATCTACTTGCACCAGTACTATCAATGCCAGAAGCTCAGTTGGCGACACTTTTAACAGGTGTACGTCGATACCAAATTATTCTTCCCGCTGCCCCTCCTGCTGTATGGGACAACCTTCAGAACTCACTTTCTCAATATAACTCCGTAGTACTTAAAACTGTCGGCGGTTTGTCAAAGCGTATTGTTGGTTTTTTTAGGGAATATACATTCACACGTGAGTACCCAACTGGTTCACTCGCTGCTTCTCTTATTGGTTTCACTAATGCAAGCGGTGTAGGAGCCGCAGGTTTAGAGACAAGTCTTCAAAGTGAATTAGCTGGCAAAAATGGCTCCTATAAGTATGTAAATGGTGATGGTGCAATCATTCCTGGGTCACAACAAATTATTACTCAGGCCAAGGCTGGCAGTGACATTCGATTAACTATTGACCGGGATGTCCAATGGATTGCTCAAAGCGCAATTGCAGAAGCAGTTAAGAGCTCAGGGGCTGCATCTGGAACAGTTATTGTCATGGATCCAAAGACGGGAGCAATACTTGCCCAAGCAAGCGCCCCATCATTTGACCCAACTAAGCCAAAGACAGAAACTGCAAACAATATTCGTAACCCTGCAGTACAAGATGTTTACGAGCCTGGCTCTACTGGAAAAATTATTACAGTTGCTGCTGCACTCGAAGAAAAAAGAACAACCCCTGAAACTGTTTATACGATTCCAAATGTTTATAAGGTTGCAGGGCACCCATTTAAAGATGATGTCAATCATGCGACGGAACATTTAACAACAGCTGGAGTACTTGCAATCTCGAGTAATATCGGCGCCATTCAAATTGGCCAAAGCATTACCCACCAAACTTTCTATGATTATTTAAGAAAATTTGGCATTGGCCAAAGCACAGGCTCAAACTTGCCTGGTGAATCAATGGGAATTTTGCACCCTGTTAATGCATGGTCTGATTCTTCGGCGCCAACAATGTCTTTTGGCCAGGGGTATTCAGTGACTGCTATGCAGGCAACGGATGTCTTTGCTGCAATTGCTAATGATGGAGTGCGCGTCACTCCAAATGTTGTCGCAGGCATTATCGATAGCACAGGCCATTACACCCCATCGTCTCCATCTCAAAGCGTTCAAGTAGTTAGCGCAGATACTGCGCGTAAGGTTCGCACAATGCTTCAAGGTGTTGTCTCTGAAGCAGGAACGGCGCCAGCGGCCCAGATCCCAGGTTACAAAGTTGCTGGAAAGACTGGAACGGCTATGCGAAGTGATCCCACCTGTGGTTGCTACCGAGGATATACGGCATCATTTATTGGTATGGCACCAGCTGATGCACCTCGTTATGTTGTGAGTGTGGTTGTTCAAAATCCAACAAAACAACATTTTGGAGGGGTGGTAGCTGCTCCTGTATTTAAGAAAGTTATGAGTTTTGTACTTCAGGCAAAGCAGATTCCACCCGTTGTTACATCTAATACGGTCTACCCACTTACTGAGCAAGCGCTACTTACTGCAAGAAAACCAACGGCGGTAATCAAGCCTGGTACGAAGGCTTAAATATGAATATTGGATCTAGCAAGACACTGCGTCCAATTAACAACGAATCTCATACCTTTGCCCAATGTGCACGCTTTCTTGGGGTAGAGGGTGTTGTGAGTGCAGATGCGGATCTTCTCATCACAGGCCTGAGTGATAGTTCCCGGGAAATTCAAAGCGGTGATCTTTTTATTGCCATGCCTGGCGCCAAGAGTCACGGGGCAACATATATAGATTCTGTAGTTTCTGCTGGGGCAGTCGCAGTTTTAACTGATGCCCAAGGCGCCTTACTAGTTAACAAGAAGTTACCAACACTTATTGTTGATAACCCCCGCCTACAAGCAGGTGATTTGGCGGCTTGGTTTTACGGCAATCCTTTTGGAAAATTTGCAGCAGTAGGAGTTACTGGAACAAATGGAAAGACAACAACTACCGCGCTACTTGATCAGTTATGGCAACTTTCAGAGCGCACTACGGGGTTAATTGGGACAGTAGGGATTTCATTAGCAGGGGAGATGTACCCTGTTTCATTTACTACTCCAGAAGCAACCACTCTTCAGATGATTGGCGCAGCAATGGCAGAGCGACATGTGAAGAATATAGCGATGGAGGTGAGTAGCCACGGAATTGCTCAACACCGCATTGATGGTACGAAGTTTGAAGTTGTTGGATTTACGAATTTAACTCAAGACCATTTGGACTTCCACAAAGATATGGAAAATTATTTCCAAACAAAGGCAAAACTCTTTACATCTGAGTTTGCAGATCATGCAATTATAAATATTGACGATCAATATGGAGTGCGTCTGTACGAAAACACAGCTGTTCCAGCTGAGAGTGTTTCTCGAAATAACCACAAGGCACATTGGTATTACGAAGATATTCATATGGTGGAAAATGGCATGGGATATGAAGTGCGTATACGAGGAACAGGAGGCATTCTCATTGAAGGCACATTGCCGCTACTTGGACTTCACAACGTGGATAACGCGCTCCTTGCGATTGCATTAGCTGTTCATACCGGCGTAGACCCAATTGTGATTGGCTCGGTTATGCATTTGCTTAGCGCTCCAGCAGGAAGACTTGAACCAGTTGCTATAGGGCAAAAGTTCATAGCGTTAGTGGATTATGCCCACACCCCAGATGCTGTTGCACACGTACTATCAACTGCTCGGTCCCTCACTAAGGGCCGTGTTATTGCTGTTCTAGGTTGTGGCGGAGATCGGGATAAATCCAAGAGAGCGCTCATGGGCATGGCTCTTCGCGAAGGTTCAGATTTTGCTATCTTCACAAGCGATAACCCGCGAAGTGAGGATCCCTCAAGTATTTTAGATGAGATGGTTGCAGGCTTAGATTTAAGTGAAAATGCATGTATTGAAGCAGATCGCCGAGAAGCAATCGCAGTTGCTGTTGCAGAAGCGACAGTGGGGGATTGCGTTCTTGTTTTGGGTAAAGGTCATGAACGTGGCCAAGAAATCAAAGGAACGAAGATTGATTTCGATGATCGCATTGAACTAGCGCGCGCGATCGAAGGTTTGTCATGATTTCGTTAACGATCAAAGAGATTGCCGATATTGTGGGCGGCACACCAGTTAACGTAGATGAAAAGAAAGTCATTACTCAAAGTCCTGAGATTGATTCACGCAAAGTAAGTTCAGAGAACTTTTTCATTGCCCTTCCTGGAGAACGAGCAAATGGAAATGATTTTGCAAAAGATGCCATCAAGGCAGGAGCGAGCTTTGCATTGATGACTACAGATCTTGGGATTCCTGCGATTATCGTCAAAGATCCGTTTATTGCCCTTCAAAAGATTGCCCAAGAAGCTCGCGCTCGTATGACTGAATGTACTTTCATAGGAATTACCGGGTCACATGGAAAGACAACGACTAAGGATCTCCTAGGGCATATTTTGCCGATAGCGGGCAAGAGTGTTGTTCCACAAGGTTCATTTAATAACGAGATAGGCGTTCCCCTCACAATTCTTCAGTGCACGGATGAGACGAAGTACTGTGTTCTAGAGATGGGAGCGCGCCACCCAGGGGACATAACTGCACTCACTAAAATTGGCGCACCACAAATAGGCGTTGTACTTGTTGTTGGTAGTGCCCACGTTGGTGAATTTGGAAGTAGTGAAGGTATTGCCCAAACTAAAGCAGAACTTATTGCATCACTTCCAAGTAGTGGAGTGGCGATACTTGGTACGTATGATTCTTATACGCCAAAAATGGCCTCTAAACCTGGTGTGAAGCGTGTTTTATTTGGAGAAAGCTCAGAATGTAATGTGAGAGCGGCTGACATTGAATTTAGGGAGGGTCGGGCCCATTTTGATTTGGTTGCAGAGTCAGGACGCGCACCAGTAGCCCTTCGTTTGCTTGGTATGCACCAAATCTCTAATGCTCTTGCAGCTGCGGCCGTCGCCCTTGAAGTTGGAATTTCTATTGAGTCAGTTGCTGCTGCACTTTCCACAGCAGAAATTTCAAGCAAGTGGCGAATGGAATTACATGATCTTCATGAGCTTTTGTTTATTAACGATTCATATAACGCCAATCCAGAGAGCGTAAGTGCTGCGCTTCGAACCTTGGTCCTTCTCACGCAAGAACGTGGGGGATCTTCATGGGCATTTCTTGGGAAGATGCACGAACTCGGCGAGTCTGAGGGAGAAGAGCATCTAGCTATTGGCAGACTCGCCTCTGAATTAGGAGTAGACCATTTAGTAGCTGTAGGAACAGACCTATACCTCAATGGCCTTGAGTTAAGCCACTTAGCAGGGGATGAAATGTCAACGCATTATGTGCTCACTCAGGAAGAAGCGGTTACATTTTTACGTCATATTGAAGAAGGCGATGTTCTGTTGATTAAAGCATCTCGTGCTGAACATCTTGATGAACTCTCGGAGAAACTAATAGCAGGCTGGCAGGTTAAATACGAATGAAAGGTATTTTGATCGCCGGAAGTGTTTCCACACTCTTAAGTTTCATACTGACGCCTATTTTTATTAAAGTCTTTGCAAAACGAGGATACGGACAGGTTATCCGTGATGATGGGCCAACATCGCATCATGTTAAGCGTGGCACACCAACTATGGGTGGGATCGTGCTTCTCTTCTCAGCTCTTATTGGTTATTTCGCTAGCCACCTCATTAATGGAGTTTCCATTAGCGCATCTGCCTTGCTCATTATTGGTTTAGCCGTAGGACTCGGGTTTGTAGGCTTTCTCGATGATTGGCTCAAAATTATTAAGCAACGATCACTTGGGCTTACTGGTTGGCAAAAACTACTTGGTCAAGGAATCGTTGCGACAATCTTTGGTGTTCTTGGAATTCATTTCAAGGATGCTTTTAAGTTAGCACCTATTTCTTTGCACTTATCAACCGTACGCGATACTTCAATTGTCTTAGGTTCGGTACTGGTCATTATTTGGATTATTTTCCTTGTGCTGGGAACGAGTAACGCTGTTAACCTCACAGATGGCCTAGATGGTTTAGCAAGTGGAACCTCAATTATGACGCTGCTTGCCTTCATTCTCATCGGTGTATGGGAATTTCGCCAAAGCTGTGGCCTTAATTCTGCTGCTGTTCATTTGAGCAAGTGTTATTTAGTACGTGACCCGCTTGATACAGCGATTTTGGCAGCAGCATTTGCCGGAGCCTGTGCAGGATTTTTGTGGTGGAACACCTCGCCAGCAAAAATCTTTATGGGAGATGTTGGCGCACTTTCACTTGGGGGAGCGATCGCAGGTTTTGCAATCATGCTTCGGACTGAAGTGCTTTTGGTTGCACTTGGTGGTTTATTTGTCATTATTACGATGTCGGTCATTATCCAACGCGTCTATTTTAAAATATCTGGTGGTAAAAGAGTATTTCGAATGGCGCCACTGCAACATCACTTTGAGCTACTTGGGTGGGCTGAAGTAACAATCGTCATCCGCTTCTGGATTATTGCGGGAATATGCGTCGCTGCAGGACTTGGGATCTTCTATGCTCAATGGGTAACTTCTTAACATGTCTTATTTGCACTCACTACAAGGTAAGAAGATTGCTGTTGTAGGGGTAGGTGTTACAGGTGAGGCAGTACATAAGTTCCTTACTTCACATTCACTTGAGCATGATCTTCTCGATGAGAAAAGCAAGAACGCCCAGAGTGATATTTCTGCTTCATATGACTTAGCAATTATTTCCCCAGGCTGGAAACCTAACCACCCCCTTATTGAAAAACTTCGTGAGCAGGGCACCGAGCTCATCAGTGAATTGGATTTTTCATGGTTGGTAAAGACAGAGATTGCTCCAGACCAGAAGTGGGTTGCTCTTACTGGAACTAATGGCAAGACCACCACAATCCAAATGGTTCAATCAATATTTGATGCTAGTGGAGTAAATGGAATCGCATGTGGCAATGTAGGTGAACCAGTCATTGAAGTGCTTGGCTCTGGAAAGAGATATGACGTTTTGGCTCTGGAGTTATCTTCATTTCAACTTGAATGGAGCCACTTACCTCACTTTCACGCTTCTGCCTTACTAAATATCGCGCCTGACCACATAGATTGGCATGGAACATTTGATTCGTATGCCGATGCAAAAATGAAATTACTTGCATTCTCTGATATTGCCATAATCAATTCAGCAGATAGTGAGAGCGTTCTTCGCTCATCAGCCTGGGGCGGACGAAAGGTTTTTTACGCACTAGATACACCGCAAGTGAACGAACTTGGTTTAGTTGAAAACTTATTAATAGATAGGGCATTTGGAGATAATCCTGCGCAGGCTGTTGCATTTGCAGAACTTGCCGACATCACACCAACT
>CAIUAO010000120.1 GCA_903897155.1 uncultured Actinomycetes bacterium
GAAGCCGAAATAATTTAGTAGTAACCAGACCAGCGATGTTTGGTCAGAGCGTTGCACGGAGTTCCGTAGCGAATCTTGATATAGCGAAGTCCCCATCTAATCTGGGTTAAGGGGTTAGTCCGCCAGTCAGTAGCAATAACATCCATCTTGTTGGCAGGAAGAGCTTGGGCAATACCAGTTGCTCCGCTGTAATAGTTATGGGCTAGGAAATTCCAATGACTCTCGTTCGTCCAAAGAGTGTTCAAGCAGACAAGCTGCTTCTTCTGCCAGCCATATGCCTCGGTAGCTATCTTGTAGCCCACGTGCCTAGCGCCATCTGGAGTTTTAGCTAATTCAACCTGCATCGCTGCTGCTGAAACCAACGCCATTTCACCGGCATCTGCTGAGGCAGCTCCCCCGAGTTCAACAACTCCGTTATTAGCGGTCAAGGCTGAGCTTGGATCAACGCTGGTTGCAGTCGAGCTATCTGGGATAGAAACTGACATGGAAAAGTTTGTTTCGGCATAGGTCGTGCTTATGGAACCGAAAAGGGAGAAGCCAAAGGCAGCCATGGCTACAAAAGACGGCCGGCGAAACGCACTGGCCTTCATCTATGCTCATTTCCTTCCTCCAAAGCCCTTCGGCTTGCCGTACCCACACAACACTCCTGACCCCGTTTCAAGGGTCAGAGGGTAGGTGGGAAGGATTAGAGAGTTACAGACAGGTGAACGGCAGGCAACTTCTGACCCGCGTGGCTAATAAAAAAAATTAAAGTCACAGGATGGGGTCAGAGTAAAAGTGCTGGTCAGCAGCGAAGAAATCCTTTATGTCCGATTTGTCGCCTCACAGGTGAATGAGTGCCTCAGGCCATCCTCAGGCCATGAAATTAATTGGCTCTTCTAGCATCTCAGTTACGAGGGCTGCGATCGGGGAGCGCTCAGATCTGGTCAAAGTAATGTGGGCGAAGAGCGGATGACCCTTCAAGGACTCCACTACGGCAACGACTCCGTCATGGCGACCGACCCGCAAGTTATCCCGCTGGGCAATGTCATGGGTCATGACCACCCGTGAGCCCTGACCGATTCTTGAAAGCACCGTGAGGAGCACACCGCGTTCAAGTGACTGGGCCTCATCGACGATCACATAGGAGTCGTGAAGTGAGCGACCTCGGATATGGGTCAAAGGCAAGACCTCAATTAAACCTCGGTCAATAATTTCATCGATCACTGTCTGGCTAACGAGTGCTCCCAAAGTATCAAAGACTGCCTGGGCCCAAGGAGACATCTTCTCTCCTTCAGTTCCTGGCAAATAGCCAAGCTCTTGGCCACCCACTGCATAAAGGGGCCGGAAGATCAGAACTTTCTTATGTTGGCGGCGCTCTAAAACTGCTTCTAACCCGGCACACAAAGCAAGTGCTGACTTACCTGTTCCAGCACGCCCACCCAGGGAGATGATGCCAATGTCATTATCTAGAAGAAGATCTAGTGCTACTCGCTGTTCTGCAGAGCGGCCGTGCAAACCAAATGCCGAGCGATCCCCTCGTACTAATTGAATCTGCTTATCAGGAGTAACTCGTGCAAGGGCGCTTCCTTTTTCTGAGTGTAAAACAATTCCGGTGTGGCATGGGTGCTCTTTGCCAAGTTCGTGAGGCGTCTTATCGTTTTCATAGAGGGCGTCAATCAGTGAGCCCCCAACATTTGCCTCCACCATTCCAGTCCATCCAGAAGTCGAAGCAAGTTCATGGCGATACTCTTCAGATTCAACTCCAACAGATGAGGCCTTCACCCGCAGCGGGAGGTCTTTTGTTACTAAGACAACGCGGCGAGATTCGGCCATCAAATTACGTGCGATCGCAAGAATTCTTGAATCATTTGATCCATCCCGCAAAAAGCCTGCAGGAAGTGATGTGGGATCTGAGTGATTGAGCTCTACCTTAATTGTTCCGCCGATGTCGTTAATCGAGATAGATTCATCGAGGCGGCCGTGGCTAATTCTTAAATCATCAAGGGCGCGAAGTGCTTCTCTTGCGAAGTAGCCCAACTCAGGGTGATCGCGCTTGGTCTCAAGTTCACCAATTACGGTGATAGGAATAATGACTTCGTGCTCGGCAAAGCGGGCGAGCGCCGCCGGATCAGCAAGTAAAACACTGGTATCTAACACATACGTCTTGCGGCCGTTATTTTGGCTCCTTGGGTTTGCCAAGAGATTCTCGCATTTCTGTGTATTTGTATGAGTAGGTTTTCTATATCTCCTGGGGTGGGAGAAATAGAACTTATGCCACATAAAGTAAAACTCGCCAGAGCGCGGGGGCGTGCGACACGCGGTGCGGAAAAGTTAAATTCCTATGACTTTTAGAAGAGGGGAATTACCTTCCAAAGCGGCGATGCCTCTGGGCATATGCCCGAAGGGCCCGCAGAAAATCAACCTTTCTAAAATCTGGCCAATAAGCCTCACAAAAATAGAACTCAGAATGGGCTGATTGCCAGAGAAGAAATCCAGAGAGCCGCTGCTCCCCTGAAGTTCTAATGACTAACTCTGGATCAGGCATTCCAGCTGTATAAAGATGCTTACCAATTTCATCGATAGAGAGCTTCTGTGCAATTTCATCTGCGCTCTGCCCATGAGTAACTCCATCTTGGATGTAGTTCCTCACGGCATCAACAATCTCTCGCCTACCTCCATAGCCAATAGCAACGTTCACGACGACCTTTGCCCTGCCCTTACTCGCCACTTCAACCTTCTTGAGTTTGTCTTGTAACCACTCTGGCAAAAGTTCAAGGGCTCCCAGGGGTTTAATCTCCCACTTCCCCAATTCATCGAGATGATCTACTGCTGCAGAGATGATCTTCAGGAGGGCATCTAGCTCATCTGGATCTCTATTGAGGTTATCTGTTGATAGAAGCCAGAGTGTGATGATGTTGACGTCGGCTTCCTCGCACCATCCAAGGAGTTCAACAATTTTTTCAGCTCCTGCTTTGTGGCCCTCTTCAGCGCTTGCGCCATAGTTTGATTTTGCCCAGCGCCGATTGCCATCAAGAATGACTCCCACGTGGTGAGGCGTCTGAGTGAAATCTAATTGGGAAAGAAGGCGCCGCTGATAGATCGGATAAAGCAGAGCTTTAATCGCCTGCTTAGCCGGATTGCTCATTATGAATCTATTAAGAGCGGAGAGTTTTGAAGCGCTCTACTGCTTTTCTTTCAGCAACAAATGATGCGACAGGAAGCGTGCCGGCAAGAATATAGAACAACATGGTCATGAGGCTTGTGCGGGCTTTGAGGCAATAGTTAAAGGCAGCCAAGATATAGATCGGATATGTAAATCCGTGGATGATGGCAATTGCAGCCCAAATTGCGAGCTTGCTATGGAAAGCAAGGTGGGCAGGGACCTCTACAAACCAGAGAAGAAGTGAGAATGTTCCAGACCAGATCGCCATGAACTTGTAACGAGCTAGTGCGCCTTCTAAACCGCCTGTAAATATTTTCATGTTCTTACTCTACATCCAACTGTGGCTCTTTGAGCTTACGCTCGTGACGCTTAGCAATAAAGGGAGCGCAGAGCACCAAGATCGCCATAAACCACCAGATCACAACGTATGCAATGTGCTGCCAATAAAAACCTGAGATTGATTGCATGAGCACCGGCGCCGGAACTCGATTGCCTGTGATCTCTGTGCCAGTTGAATCCTTTTCACTCATTGCAATGATGTAACCATCAAAAAGACTGTAATGACCGGTCCCTGCGACAAGCGCCGGATCAATACGACCAAGAGATGTTTCACTATTAAAACCATGATCATCCTGCTGGCTTGGATAGAGGCGGCCCTGAATATCTAACTGTTGGGGTGTAGGAGCAATACTTGAATCATGTAGCCCCCGCACAATCAAAATTGCTCTCTTCTCTGTGATCTCAAAAAGACCGACAGATAAATCCTTATAACCTTCTTTACCAATATTTTGTGTGGGGGCAACATAATCTTTCACGTAGTGACCGTGAAGAGTCACGATGCGGTTAATTGCTTTGGTGTAGATATTCCTACCGGCTTTATCAATATCGGTCAGGGCGACAGGAACTGATGATGGAATTACCTTGCCTTGGGCGCTGGTTGCTTGGGCCCGATGCCACTGCCAAAGTCCTAATTCGACAAAGATGCCAGAGAGTAGAAGCAGTGCTAATCCAACAGCAATTGGGCGAAGAAACTTATTCACCGTTATTGATATTTTCTTTTTCTTGCACTCTTTTATATCTGCGGTAGAAAGAGATCAGCAAAAATGTCACTGCAATGCAGAGAACAATCATGACCAATGAGCCCGCTAAACCGGTGCTGATATCGGTGGAATCACTCATGGCTTCATTATGCCGCTTTATCCTATGCTTGCGTTATGAACCAGGACCAGACGCCTTATCTTCAGGCGCGCTACGGGACATCTAAGCCAGCAATTGCAAGGTGGGTCACACCTGCTCTTGTACTACTTCTCGTTGGTGGCACCTGGCTCATTTGGTCAGCTAATCATTTTTCAAAACCAGAGATACATGCAAATTTCATCTCCTTTTCTACAGATAGTCCAACACAAATGAGTATGACCTATTTTGTTCACGTGCGAAGTGCAAATAAATCTCATGAGTGCACCATCACTGCAAGTGATTACCAAGCAAATATTGTTGGACAAATTACAGATCAGATCCCGCCAGGTGCCAATAACTTCAGGCGCACGGTACATATCCCTACGCGTGCCCCAGCGGTCAGCGCATCAATTGAGCGCTGCCACTAAGGCAGGCTAAACTCATCCCCTTATGACTACAGGACAAACATGGCTCACTGAGGAAGCTGCTGCGCGCCTTCGCGCTGAATTAGCAGATCTTGAAGGGCCACGTTTTGCAGATATTGTGAAGAAGATTGAAGCTGCTCGCGCTGAAGGTGATTTAAAAGAGAACGGTGGCTATCACGCAGCGAGAGAAGAGCAAGGCAAGATTGTTGGTCGTATTCGCCAACTCAAACATATGCTCGACAACGCCCATATTGGTACTGCTCCAGAGAGTGAATCTGGTGTTGTTGGACTTGGAATGATCATCACTATTGATATGGACGGAGATGAAATCATCTTCCTTCTTGGATCCCGAGAGATCGCAAATGGTGAAATTGATGTCTATTCAGAGAAATCCCCATTGGGCTCTGCTGTACACGGCGCGAAAGTTGGCGAAACTGTGAACTCTCAAGCGCCCAACAAAAAGGTTTATCCCGTAACTATCAAACACGCTAAGCCTTATTAATTACTAATTAATTACTGCCTGTTCTTATAGCGGCGAACGCTGAGCGGCATAAAGACCGCCATAATCACAACCATATAGAACAGTGAAGTTGTCACAGGAAGCTGGCTTGGATATGAATTTGCTGTCACACCAAATTTATTGTGGAAGCCAAAGAGCTGACGAGTTGCTGCAACCATTGTTGAGACAGGGTTCCACTCGGCAAAGTACTGAAGTGGC
>CAIUAO010000121.1 GCA_903897155.1 uncultured Actinomycetes bacterium
AATAATTGGCATGAACGCGAAACTTTTGACATGTTTGGAATTGTCTTTGATGGGCACCCTGGTCTTACAAGAATTTTGATGCCAGATGATTGGGATGGACATCCACAACGTAAGGATTACCCACTTGGCGGAATTCCTGTTGAATATAAAGGCGCCACTGTTCCACCACCATCAGAGCGCAGGTCATATCGATGAGTACAACACACGATCCATACGCATCCTTTGCTGATACGACTGAAGGTCGTATTTATTCTGTTACTGGAAATGATTGGGATTCTCTCGTCGCTGAAATTGGTTCAACAAAAGAAGAACGCGTTGTCGTTAATATGGGGCCTCAGCACCCATCAACACATGGCGTGCTTCGTTTAGTTCTGGAATTAGAAGGCGAAACAATTACAGAGGCGCGTTGTGGAATTGGTTACCTTCATACAGGAATTGAAAAGAACACTGAATATCGCTCATGGACACAGGGCGTTACTTTTGTCACTCGCATGGATTATTTAGCGCCAATCTTCAACGAAACTGCTTATTGCTTAGGTGTTGAAAAGCTTCTTGGTATTACAGATGTGATGCCAGAGCGAGCAACTGTTATTCGCGTCATGATGATGGAGTTCAATCGCATCTCATCTCACATGGTTGCACTTGGCACAGGAGCACTAGAACTCGGCGCACTTTCACCGATGATCTTTGCATTCCGTGAGCGCGAAAAGGTTCTCGATATCTTTGAAATGATTTCAGGTCTGCGAATGAATATGGCATATGTGCGCCCAGGAGGAGTTGCCCAAGATCTTCCAGAAGGCGGCATTGCAAAGATTCGCCAGACGATTAAGGAACTTCGTCATAACTTTAAAGATAACGAGAAGCTTCTTATTGGTAATTCCATCTGGATGAAGCGCACACAAGGCGTTGGCTATTTAGATCTTGCCGGTTGCATCACTCTTGGCATTACTGGCCCTGTTCTTCGCTCAACTGGAATGCCGTGGGATCTGCGCAAGAACGAGCCATATTGTGGGTATGAGAATTATGACTTTGATGTCATCACCACTGATACATGTGATGTTTACGGGCGATTTCTAATTCGCATGGGCGAGCTCGAGCAGTCACTACGCATCGTTGAACAGTGCTGTGACAAGCTTGAAAAACTTAAAGGCGCACCAGTCATGATTGATGATGCAAAGATTGGCTGGCCAGCAGATCTCAATATTGATCAAGATGGAATAGGTAACTCAAAAGAGCATATTGCCAAAATCATGGGTGAATCTATGGAATCTTTGATTCACCACTTCAAGATTGTTACTGAAGGTTTTAGAGTTCCAGCAGGTCAGGTCTATACAACTGTTGAGTCCCCTCGTGGTGAAACCGGTGTGCACTTAGTTTCAGATGGTGGAACACGGCCATATCGTGTGCACTTTCGTGAGCCATCCTTTAATAATTTGCAATCACTTTCTGCCATGTGTGAAGGCAGCATGATTGCAGATGTTGTTGCGGCAGTTGCCTCCATTGATCCTGTGATGGGTGGTGTGGACCGCTGATGTTTACTAATGAAGAAATAGCAACAATGGATCAGATCATCGCACGCTATCCAAAATCTCGTTCTGCGATTATGCCGCTGCTTCATTTTGTTCAATCACTCGATGGTTATGTGACAGATCGTGGAATTGAAACGATTGCCCAGAAGCTTGATCTTTCAACGGCTGAAGTTACTGCTGTTTCATCTTTTTATACCCAATACAAAAGCGAGCCAGTTGGTGAGTATCACGTTGGAGTATGCGTGAACACTCTCTGCGCCGTTATGGGTGGGGATGAGCTTTATAAAACAGCGTGTGATCGTCTTGGTATTAGTAATCATGAAACAACACCAGATGGAAAAGTATCTCTGGAGCGTATTGAGTGCAATGCAGCTTGTGATTACGCGCCTGTTGTTATGGTCAACTGGGAGTTTTATGACAACCAAACACCAGAATCACTTCGTGAATTAGTAGATGGCGTGCGCGCTGGAAATCCTCCAGCACCAACTCGTGGGCCTAAGAAGCTTCGCACATGGAAAGAAAACTCTGCAGTTCTTGCTGGGCTCTCTGATGGTTTAGCTGGTGAAGGTCTGCAAGCAGGAGAAGCATCACTTCGTGGCTTAAAGATTTCTAAGTCAGGGGGAGATAAGTAATGAGCAAACTCACTCCTGTTCTATCTGCCGCGTGGGATCAAGCAGATTCATTTACTTTAGAAGGCTATAAGCGCAATGGTGGTTATGCCGCGATTGCAAAAGCACTCGGCATGAGCGCAGATGAAGTAATTACAACTATTAAAGATTCAGGTTTGCGTGGCCGTGGTGGCGCAGGTTTCCCAACTGGAAATAAGTGGTCATTTATTCCGCAAGGAGATAACAAACCTCATTACTTAGTTGTTAATGCTGATGAATCAGAGCCGGGAACATGCAAAGACATCCCACTACTTCTAGCTAATCCACATGTGCTAATTGAAGGCGTCATCATTGGTTCTTATGCAATCCGCGCAAGCCATGCCTTCATTTATGTACGTGGTGAGGTTGTGCACGTTGTGCGCCGTCTGCAACAAGCAATCGAAGATGCTTATAAAGCAGGATATTTAGGTAAGAACATTCTTGGTAAGGGATATGACTTAGAGCTGACACTGCATGCCGGAGCAGGTGCTTATATTTGTGGTGAAGAGACTGCGCTTCTTGATTCACTTGAAGGATTCCGCGGACAACCTCGACTTCGCCCGCCATTTCCAGCTATTGCAGGTCTTTATGCAATGCCAACAGTTGTGAATAACGTTGAGTCCATTGCCTCTGTTCCAGCAATTATTGATAAGGGTGTTGAGTGGTTTCAAACTATGGGAACAGAAAAGAGCAAAGGATTTACCTTGTACTCACTTTCTGGCCATGTAAAAAACCCAGGACAATTTGAAGCACCACTTGGAATTACTCTGCGAGAAATTCTTGAACTTGCCGGCGGTATGCGCAGTGGTCATCAATTGAAGTTCTGGACACCTGGTGGATCATCAACACCAATCTTTACAGCAGAGCATTTAGATACTCCACTTGATTATGAAGGTGTATCAGCAGCTGGTTCGATGCTGGGAACAAAAGCACTTCAAATATTTGATGAAACAACATGTGTAGTGCGCGCCGCACTTCGTTGGAGTGAGTTTTATAAGCATGAGTCATGCGGAAAGTGCACGCCTTGCCGTGAGGGAACGTGGTGGCTAGTCCAGATGTTGGAGGATTTAGAAGCAGGCAAAGGAAGTGAAGCAGAACTAGATAAGTTGCTTGATCTGTGCGACAACATTGCTGGCCGTTCATTTTGTGCATTAGCTGATGGCGCAGTTGCTCCAATTATTTCAACACTCAAGTATTTCCGCTCTGAATACATCGCTCACCAAACAAACGGTGGTTGCCCATTTGATCCAGTTGCCTCAACACTTTTTGATGCGGTAGGTGCCAAGTGACTCCTGAGCAAGCAGTAACTGCAGTTGAGACTGTTACCGCAACTATTGATGGCATTGAAGTACAAGTTCCTAAAGGAACTTTGATTATTCGCGCTGCAGAAAAACTTGGCATTCAAATTCCTAGATTTTGTGATCACCCTCTTCTTGCTCCAGCTGGTGCATGTCGTCAGTGTCTAGTTGATGTTGAAGTCAATGGCCGCGCATTTCCAAAGCCACAGGCTTCTTGCACAATGCCTGTAGAAAACGGAATGGTTGTGAAGACTCAACTCACATCTGAAACTGCTGAAAAAGCCCAAGCGGGAATCATGGAGTTCTTACTTATTAATCACCCACTTGATTGCCCTGTCTGTGACAAGGGTGGTGAGTGCCCACTGCAAAACCAAGCAATGACTGCAGGCCGGGCTGAAACACGTTTTGAGGGTGAAAAGCGCACATTTGAAAAGCCAATCAACATTAGCTCTCAAGTACTTCTAGATCGTGAGCGTTGTGTCCTCTGTGCTCGCTGCACACGTTTCTCAGAAGAAATTGCAGGAGATCCATTCATTACTCTCAATGAGCGTGGGGCACTGCAACAAGTTGGAATTTATGAAAAGGAACCGTTTGAGTCTTATTACTCAGGAAACACAGTTCAGATCTGCCCGGTTGGCGCACTGACTGGCGCTTCATATCGTTTCCGCGCACGACCTTTTGATTTAGTTTCAGTGAATTCTGCGTGCGAGCATTGCGCATCTGGTTGCGATATGCGTACTGATATGCGCCGCGGGAAGACATTGCGCCGCCTTGCTGGAGATGATGCAAATGTTAACCAAGAGTGGAACTGCGATAAGGGTCGCTGGGCATTTAAATATCTCACAAGCCGTGAACGCGTAAAGACACCTATGGTCCGAGGCGCAGATGGCGAGCTTCATGAAGCGTCATGGCCAGAGGCACTAGCTGCTGCTGCAGCAGGACTTAAGAATAAGAACGTTGGCGTATTAGTTGGTGGACGAGCAACCGTTGAAGATGCATATGCCTATAGCAAGTTTGCTCGTGTTGCACTTGGCACAAATGATATTGATTTCCGTGCTCGCCCTCACACAGAAGAAGAAAGCGAATTCTTAACTGCTATCGCGCCTAAGCTTTCAGCAAACTATCTCGATATTGATGCTGCAGATTCTGTTGTGCTACTTGGTTTTGAGCCAGAAGAAGAATCACCGATTGTTTTCTTGCGCATCTATCACCAAGTAAGAAAGCGTGGGCTTTTGGTCATCTCTGATGCACCGCTTACAAGCCGAGGATCTAAAAAGCTCAAGGCGAAGTTAGTAGCTAACACTTCAAGCATTTCAGGACTTACAAATAAGAGCGTCATAATTGTTGGTGAGCGCGCAGCTGAAACTGCAGGGCTATTAAGCCAAGCTGTCGCACTTTCAAAGTCATCTGGCGCAAAACTTGCATGGATTCCACGCCGCGCAGGTGAACCTGGAGCAATTCAAGCTGGCGCACTAGGGACACTTCTTCCAGGAGGACGTCCTGTTGCAGATTCATCTGCTCGCGTAGATGTTGCTACCGCCTGGGGAGTTGGAACACTTACTTCCAACAAGGGCCGCTCAACTTCAGAGATTCTTACCGGGCTGAGCGATCGCACACTAGACGCTGTTCTTCTTGGCGGAGTTGATCCGTTAGATATTTCATCTGCGGCGCTTTCTCAGATGCTCCATTCATTTGTTGTTTCGTTGGAGATTTCTCATAGCGCGGTTACTGCAATTGCAGATGTTGTGCTTCCTGTTGCTGCAGTAGTTGAAAAGGCTGGATCGTTCCTTGATTGGACTGGCAAGGCGCGCACATTTGATAAGGCAGTAGAAGATGCTCAATCACGTAGCGATCTTCGTATTCTTTCTATGCTTGCTGATGAACTTGGAACACCTATTGGTCTTGATTCAGTTGCGGCCACGGCTCGTGAGATCACATCCCTTGGTAAGTGGGATGGCGCTGATGCAACCTTTACACAAGTCGCCGCAAAGCCAGCACCGACTGATGTGACGCTCGTTTCTTGGAGATTGCTCTTAGATCTGGGAACACTACAAAGTGGTGAAACAAATCTTGCAGGTACCGCGCATAAAGCAGCTGCGCATATCTCAGCAGCACATGCATCAAAGATCGGTGTGAGCGATGGAGATTCTGTAAAGATTTCAAGTGATTTAGGATCACTCACCTTGCCTGTGATTATTGATCAGATTGCAGACAATCTTGTCTGGGTTCCACGTAATTCTGAAGGCTCACAAGTCATAGCAAATCTTGGATTTACATCTGGTTCTGTTACGGTGGCAAAAGCATGAATAACGCAGCGATATTAGGAGCTGACCCAGGCTGGGTAATTCTGGTTAAGGCTCTTCTTGTTTTTGTCGTTTGTGTTGTTCTCACCCTTATGTCTGTGTGGGGAGAGCGAAGGATTGTTGCTCGCATGCAGCAGCGTCTTGGACCTAACCGCGTAGGAAAGTTTGGTTTACTTCAAGCCTTGGCTGATGGAATTAAGTTAGCTTTGAAAGAAGATCTCATTCCTGCAGCCGCTGACAAGCTTGTCTTTGTTATCGCACCGATTATCTCTGCAACAGCTTGCTTTATGTCCTTTGCAGTTATTCCTTTGACAGGCAAAGTAAGTTTCTTTGGTCACCAAACAATCATGCAGCTGACCGATCTTCCAGTTGGCGTGCTGTATATCTTGGCAATTGCCTCAGTTGGAGTTTATGGAATTGTTCTGGCTGGTTGGTCATCCGGCTCTACATATCCACTCCTTGGTGGACTTCGCTCAAGTGCTCAAGTCATCTCATATGAAGTTGCCATGGGGCTTTCACTTGTTGCAGTCTTTATTTATTCAGGATCAATGTCCACGAGTGAAATTGTTGCTGCTCAGCATCACTATTGGTTTGCCATCGTCCTTTTTCCTTCATTTGTTATTTATTCAATTTCTATGGTGGGCGAGACAAACCGCGCCCCATTTGATCTTGCTGAAGCAGAAGGTGAACTTGTTGGAGGATTCCATACGGAGTATTCCTCACTTAAATTCGCGCTGTTCTTTCTAGCTGAATATGTCAACATCGTTGCTGTTTCAGCCCTTGCCACAACTTTGTTCCTAGGTGGCTATCACGCACTACCTGGACTCGGCTTCACAGAAGGTTGGCTTGGTGGTTGGTTCACACTCTTCTGGTTCTTCGCCAAAGTTATTTCATTCTTCTTTGTTTTTGTGTGGCTCCGCGGAACCCTTCCAAGGCTTCGCTATGACCAATTTATGAAGTTTGGATGGAAGGTATTAATTCCATCAAGTTTGGCTTGGATCATGATCCTTGCAACACTTCGTCTGATGTCAGCTCATAATTTCCCACGTATGGTCATAGCCTCTTTCACAGTTGGCGTGATTATTGTGATCTTCCTTGTATTAACGCTCTTTGATCGCGCAAAGATCAAACTTGAAGAAAATGATGTCTTGCCAGATCTTCCTGCACCATCATTCCCAGTCCCAGCGATTCCTGGTCAATCACAGATTACATATGTGCAGAGGAGTGAGATTAATGACTGAGCGTCCAAGTAGCTTTGCTAAACAATTACTCGGTTTCTGGGTGACTTTTGTAACCATGTTTAAGAAGGTCAACACAGTTCAATATCCT
>CAIUAO010000122.1 GCA_903897155.1 uncultured Actinomycetes bacterium
CAGAAAAGACTTAACTGTGTGAGAAGTTTTCCTTTCCCAGGAATCTCTGTGGGCAAAATGTAATCAAAGGCTGAGATGCGATCTGAGGCGACGAGAAGCAGCTCGCCTTTTTCATTTGTATAGAGTTCGCGAACTTTTCCGCTGCGAATATGCGTCCACATGGCGCGGTTCGTTTAACGAATCGCCCCTGGGCGATACTTCGCCGCAGTGGGGTGTGCTTTGGTGATCGCTTCAATGCGATGTATAACTCTGGTTGTTTGCTCGCGTGCTTCACCTGTAAATTCAAGAGGAGAAGCAAGAAGAGCATCTAGCGCCTTACGATCAAGAGGAAGACGCGCGTCATCTGCTAAAGCTTGAATCATGGTGTTTGGCTTTCCTTCGCGGATGGCAAGGGCTGCAGCAACTGCATGTTCCTTAATAACTTCGTGCGCTACCTCGCGTCCTACTCCTGCTTTCACAGCTGCAACAAGAATCTTTGTTGATGCAAGAAACGGCAAGAAGCGTTCAAGTTCTGCTGCAATAACCTGCGGGAAGGCGCCAAATTCAGCAAGAACAGTCATAAATGTTTCAAGTAGGCCATCTAGTGCATAGAAAGCATCAGGAAGCGCGATTCTGCGAACAACGCTGCATGAGACATCGCCTTCATTCCATTGATCGCCACTGAGTTCACCGACCATGGATGCATACCCGCGAAGAACAACTGCTAAACCATTAACGCGCTCACATGAGCGTGTATTCATCTTATGTGGCATCGCACTTGATCCCACTTGTCCTGCTTTAAATCCTTCAGTGACAAGCTCTGCTCCAGCCATCAAGCGGATGCTTGTTGCAAACGATGATGGACCAGCAGCAATCTGTACAAGGCTTGTTACTACATCAAAATCAAATGAGCGTGGATAGATCTGCCCGGTGCTATCTAATACCCGAGAGAAACCAAGGTGCTTGGCAATCTGCTCTTCAAGTTTGGCATGGTTCTTAGAAGAACCAAGAAGATCAACTGAATCTTGCGCGCTTCCCACAGGACCTTTAATGCCGCGCATGGGGTATCTGGCAATCAAATTCTCTAAACGCTCATATGCAAAGAGCAACTCTTCTGCTGCAGATGCAAAGCGCTTTCCAAGCGTGGTGACTTGGGCAGCAACGTTATGTGATCGGCCTGCAATAGGTTGGTCGATATATTGCGCCGCGCGCTCAGCCAGCATTGCAAGGGTTGCAACAACGCGGTCTTGAATAAGAAGCATGCCTTCTCTTACCTGCATCGCTTCAACGTTCTCCGTTAAGTCCCGTGATGTCATGCCTGCGTGGATCACTTCATGTCCAGCTAGCGCATTAAATTCTTCAATCCGAGCCTTCACATCATGGCGGGTCTTTTGTTCGCGCGTATCGATGGATGCAAGATCAACTTTGTCGACGACTTTTTCGTAATCAGCAATAACATCATTTGCAATTGCGTGACCAAGAGAAGATTGCGCGCGCATGACGGCAATCCATAATTTACGTTCTGCAATAATTTTGGCGTTAGGTGCCCAGATACTCTTCATCGCGCTCGATGCATAACGATCAGCGAGAACGCTCATGGCTTAATTCTCCCCTATTTCACTGGCTGCAAGTGCAACATCTCTGCGGTAGTGGCTTCCAGCCAGCGTGATCTGTGAGATCACTTCATAGGCTGCTAGGCGTGCTTGGGTGAGATCTGCGCCCTTTCCTGTCACGGCCAGGACTCTTCCCCCAGATGAATGCAAGACGCCATCTTTGAGCTTTGTTCCTGCCTGAAAGATTCTGGTCTGCGGTGAATCATCAAGGCCTGTAATTGGCTCGCCCACCTTGGGATCTGCTGGATAACCAGCAGCGGCAAGAACAACGGTGACAGCGAAGTCATCGGTGAATTCAAGTTTCATCTCATCACTTACTCC
>CAIUAO010000123.1 GCA_903897155.1 uncultured Actinomycetes bacterium
CGTATTCCTGACTTTGCAAAACTTGCTGAAGCTATGGGTTGCGTTGGACTGCGATGCGATAAGAAAGAAGATGTAGACCGCGTAATTAAGGAAGCTATGGAAATTAATGACCGTCCAGTGGTTATTGATTTCAATGTTCACCGCGACGCGATGGTTTGGCCAATGGTTGCAGCAGGCGCATCAAATGATGACATTGTTGTTGCAAAGTCAATGGCCCCTGTCTGGGATTCACAGGAGTTGTAATGAGTAATCAACGCACACTTTCAGTACTTGTTGAGAACAGCCCTGGTGTACTCGCGCGTATTGCTGCCCTTTTCTCTCGCCGTGGATACAACATTGATTCACTTGCCGTTGGCCCAACTGAGGATCCAAATATCTCGCGTATGACAATTGTTATTGACATTCAAGGTCACGCACTCGAGCAAGTAATTGCTCAGACCGATAAATTGATCAATGTCCTGAGCATCGTTGAGTTAGACCCCATTGCCTCTGTTCAGCGTGAGCTGCTTTTGGTCAAGGTAACTACAACCGCCCAGACCCGTTCTCAAGTACTTGAGACAGTTCAGCTTTTCCGCGCAAAGGTTGTCGATGTGGCCAAGGATGCCGTGACGATCGAGGCGACTGGAAATAGTGAGAAGATTCATGCATTGCTTCGCGTATTGGAGCCGTATGGAATTAAGGAATTGGTTCAATCCGGACTCGTTGCAATGGAGCGAGGATTAAAACCAGGTAGTACAGGAAATACCAGCAGTAACGACTAACTCATAATAAGTAACTAACAGAACTAGAAAGGCAGACCCCAGTGGCTACCCAGTATCACGATGAAGATGCAGATCTATCCGTCATTCAGTCAAAGAAAGTTGCAGTAATTGGTTATGGCTCACAAGGCCATGCACATGCACTGAGCTTGCGTGATAGCGGAGTAGATGTTCGCGTCGGTTTGGCTGATGGTTCTAAGTCACGCGCCAAAGCAGAATCTGAAGGACTTCGTGTTCTCTCTGTTGCAGATGCCGTGAAGGAAGCTGATGTCGTTATGTTGCTTGCTCCAGATCACGTACAGCGCCATATCTATAACGAATCTATTAAGCCAAACCTTAAGCCTGGCTCAGCACTTTTCTTTGGCCATGGATTTAATATCCGTTTTGGCTATATCAAGCCAGAAGCAAATGTCGACGTTGCAATGGTTGCTCCAAAGGGTCCAGGACACTTAGTGCGCCGTGAATATTCAGCAGGACGTGGTGTTCCTGTGCTTGTTGCAGTTGAACAAGATGCGACAGGCAATGCATGGCCTCTTGCACTTTCATATGCCAAAGCAATTGGCGGCCTTCGTGCTGGTGGAATTTTGACCACATTTACTGAGGAGTGCGAAACAGATCTATTTGGTGAGCAAGCAGTTCTTTGCGGCGGTGCATCACAGCTCGTTCAATATGGTTTTGAAACTCTTGTTGAAGCTGGATACCAACCAGAGGTTGCTTACTTTGAGTGCCTCCATGAACTTAAGTTGATCGTTGACTTGATGTATGAGGGTGGAATCGCCAAGCAGCGTTGGTCAGTTTCTGACACAGCTGAATATGGAGATTACATCTCTGGCCCACGTGTTATAGATCCACGTGTGAAAGAGAACATGAAAGCAGTACTTGCTGACATTCAAAGCGGTACTTTTGCTAAGCGTTTTATTGATGACCAAGATGCAGGAGCACCTGAGTTCAAGTCACTTCGCACAAAGGGTGAAACACATCCAATCGAAGCTGTCGGCCGTGAACTTCGCAAGATGATGTCATGGGTTAAGAATGCAAAGGATGATTACACGGAAGGTAACGCTGCGCGTGGCTAAACCCGTTGTTTTAATTGCTGAAGAGCTAAGTCCTGCAACTATTGAGGCACTTGGTCCTGACTTTGAGGTACGCCATTGCGATGGAGCAAACCGAGATGAACTACTTGCTGCACTTGGCGCAGGGGTTGATGCGGTTTTGATTCGTTCTGCAACCAAAATGGACGCCGAAGCAATTGGAGCAGCTAAAGGTTTAAAGGTAATTGCCCGTGCAGGAGTGGGCGTTGATAATGTAGATATTCCTGTTGCAACTGCAGCAGGTGTCATGGTGGTTAATGCACCAACGTCAAATATTGTCAGTGCAGCAGAGCTTGCAATCACTCTTCTTTTGGCATCTGCCCGCTTTGTTTCACCTGCCCATGCTGCTTTGCGCGCTGGTAAGTGGGCTCGGTCAAAGTACACAGGAGCTGAGTTATTTGAAAAAACTCTAGGCATTGTTGGATTTGGAAAGATTGGTCAATTAGTTGCCGCTCGTATGCAGTCATTTGGCATGGACGTCGTTGCTTATGATCCATATCTATTGCCAGCGCGCGCGGCTCAATTAGGTGTTCGTTTAGTTGATCTTGATGAGTTACTTCGCGTGAGTGATTTCATCACCATCCACTTACCAAAGACCAAAGAGACTGCAAATCTCATTGGCGAGGAGGCACTCAAGAAGGTTAAGCCAACCGTGCGCATCATTAATGCTGCCCGCGGCGGGGTTCTTGATGAAGCCGCTTTGTATACAGCTATTACGGAGGGCCGTGTTGCTGGAGCTGGTTTGGACGTATTTGCTACCGAGCCATGCACAGACTCACCTTTGTTCCAATTAGATAACGTTGTTGCAACACCTCACCTTGGAGCATCAACAGATGAAGCCCAAGAACGTGCCGGTATTGCAGTTGCTGTTTCAGTACGTAAGGCTCTTGCAGGTGAACTAGTGCCTGATGCCATTAACGTTAAAGGCGGCATGATTCACGAAGACATTCGTCCAAGTTTGCCGCTTGTTGAAAAGATGGCGCAGATTGCCACAATTATTGCTGGTGAACTTCCTGCATCACTTTCTGTTCATGTGAAGGGTGATATTTCAGGACATGATTCATCCATCCTTGCTACCAGCGCGCTCAAAGGAGCCCTTGTTGCAACTGGCGCTGAAGCTGTGACATATGTAAATGCCCCAGGACTTGCTGCAGATCGCGGCATGAGTTCAACCGTAACAACTGATCCTGAAAGTCCGGAATATCGCAGCATGATCTCTTTGAATGCTGCATTA
>CAIUAO010000124.1 GCA_903897155.1 uncultured Actinomycetes bacterium
AACAAGCGGTGGCAAGAAGCGGATCACGTTGTTATATGTTCCAGCAGAGAGAATAAAGACTCCGTTTGCTGTGCAGTGCTTCAAGACCTTTGATGTTGCATCGCTATTAGGTTCAATTGATCCAGGGACAACAAGCTCAATTGCTTGCATCGCTCCCATGCCGCGAACCTCACCAATGACTGAATACTTAGCAGCAAGCGCTTTGAGTCCGTCATTTAAAACTTTACCAACATGCTGGGCGCGCAGAGCTAATTTCTCTTGCTCCATAGTTTCAATTGCACCTAGTGCCGCGGCGCACGCAATTGGGTTTCCACCAAATGTTCCACCAAGACCTGATGTGTGAACAGAGTCCATGATTTCAGCGCGTCCTGTGACGCCTCCAAGTGGAAGTCCGCCACCAAGTGCTTTAGCAGTAATCAAAAGATCAGGAACAACGTTCTCTGCTTCCACAGCAAACATATGTCCTGTGCGACAAAAACCAGTTTGCACTTCATCTGCAACAAACAAGATTCCGTTATCACGTGAGTACTGCGCAAGAGCAGGAAGGAAACCCTTTGGTGGAACAATAAATCCACCCTCACCTTGAATAGGTTCAATGAGTATCGCCGCGACATTGTGAGCGCCGATCTCTTTCTCAATCTTATGAGTAATCATTTCGATGGCATCTTCTGTGATCGTTGCTTTGTTTCCGATCCAGCGGAAAGAATAAGGAAGCGGCATGCGATAGATCTCAGGAGCAAACGGACCGAAGCCTTCTTTATATGGCATGTTCTTTGCATTGAGCGCCATAGTCAGATTAGTACGGCCGTGATAAGCATGTTCAAAGACAACAATTGCCGGACGCTTTGTGTAGTGACGAGCAATCTTGACTGCATTTTCAACAGCTTCGGCGCCTGAGTTCACAAGCATGGACTTCTTCTTATGTGTTCCTGGTGTTAAGCGATTGAGCGCTTCGCATACTTCGATGTAATTAATATAAGGCGCAACAGTAAAACAGGTATGTGTAAATGCCTGTACTTGATCGATCACACGGCTAACTACTCGTGATGTTGCATTTCCAACGTTTGTGACACCAATACCTGAACCAAGATCAATAATTTGATTGCCATCGATATCAACAAGGATTGAATCGTGAGCACGCTCAATAACAACCGGAAATGTCAGACCAAGTCCACCAGAAACAGCTTCGCTGCGACGCGCCATTGCGGCGGTTGATAAAGGTCCTGGGATAGCAGTGACCAAGCGGCGTTCTTGGGTTACCTCGGTGGTTGTTGTCATGGGAAAATTGTAGGCTACTTAAGTGAACCCAGCTGCCCCAGGATCTTCAAATCCCCTGAGAACATCAGCCCCGCTTCTAGATGCCTACCTCTCTTACTTTGAAGCACACCGCCTACCGTTCACCATTCCTGGTCACAAGCAGAAGACAACTCTTCTAGATGAAGGCTTAGGCGCTGTAGTAGATATGGATACACCGCTCTATGGCGGCTTAGATGAAATTAAGTTAACACGTGGTGTCTTAAAGCGTGCCGAGAAGTTAGCGGCAGATCTCTGGGGCGCTGACTACGCAAGGTTTTCAACAGGAGGTTCCACACACGCTAACCAAGCGATAGTGCTGGCGCTGGGTAAACCGGGAGATAAAGTCGCAATCTCCAGAACGGCCCACCGTTCAATTCTTTCCGCTCTTGTTCTTGCTGACTTACAACCTATTTGGATGAGTCCAGAGATAGATAGCGCAACTGGTTTTCCTTTTGGAATTGGTATTGGCGAATTAGAAAGAGCCCTCAAGGAAAAACCAATCGCTGTTCTATTAACAGAGCCTGGTTATTTAGGAACGCTCTCTGATTTACCTGTGCTGATTGCTGCTGCACATAAGCAATCAGTTCCAGTAATTATTGATGCTGCCTGGGGCGGACATTTTGGTTTTAGCAAGGAG
>CAIUAO010000125.1 GCA_903897155.1 uncultured Actinomycetes bacterium
CATGTAACAGGCTTGGTGTAATTGGGATATTCGACCATTTCATCTGGCAAAGAGTGTGATTCTTCTACTAATGAATCTGGGTTCCCAAGTACTCCAGGAATTAAACGAATAACAGCTTCCATTGTTACAAGGGTGGCTACTTCCCCGCCACCTAATACGTAGTCACCAATAGAAAGTTCACGAACACGAACATTCGGCATCGTTTCGTAATATTGTCTGACACGATCATCAATTCCTTCATAACGTCCGCATGCAAAAATCAAATGTTCTCTGCGCGAAAGTTCTTCTGCAAGCTTTTGTGTGAGTTTTTGCCCTGCAGGAGTCAGAATAATTAGATCATGGAGCTGCGCACTTGATGCAGCAATAACATCATCAATCATCGCTGCCCATGGCTCTGGTGACATAACCATTCCGGCGCCTCCACCATATGGAGTGTCGTCAACGCTTTTGTGAACACCCTCTGCTTTATCGCGCAGATCGTGAACGGCAATATCAATCAAGCCACTTTCTTGAGCTTTTCCGATTAAAGAGAGCTTGAGTGGGCTTAAATACTCAGGAAATATTGAAATGACATCAAAACGTAATTTACTCATCAGATGCACCCAAAAGTCCTTCTGGTGGGTGAACAACAATTCTCCGATTATCTAGATCTACAGTCGGGACAAATTCCTTCACAAAAGGAATGAGTACCTCACCGCTTGCTGTATTTATTGCCAGTACATCTTGACCAGGAAGATTAAGGACATCTGCAAGCTCGCCAAAGGAATTGCCGTTTGCATCAACTACTGCGCATCCCACAAGTTGTTGCACGTGGTACTCCCCTTCCACGATCGCTTCATCTGCCATATCAACATCGGCCATAAGCAAGGTATCGCGTAATTTCTCAACTGCAGTTCGGTCATTTACTCCTTTAAATTTAAGAAGGAGAATCCCGTTGTGATCACGAGCAGATTCAATTGTTAAAGGACCACGTTCTGTGGGATCAGTTGTTAGAGCAGCGCCAATAAAAAAACGCTCATCAGGAAGATCGGTTCTTATTTCTATGGTTACTTCACCAAGAACACCGTGCGCTCGACCAATGCGGCCGACCACCAGCAACACTTTTATCGAGCCTCGTCAGCCTCGATGAGATCTACTCGCACTGAACGACCTGCAAGTGCACTCACAACTGTTCGAAGGGCGCGCGCGGTACGACCATTACGGCCAATTACCTTGCCAATATCTTCTGGATGCACGCGCACTTCTAAAGTTGTACCGCGGCGATGAGTCTTCTCGGTGATAACCACTTCTTCTGGGTTATCAACGATCCCCTTTACGAGATGCTCAAGTGCCTCGTCAATCATAATTATTCAGCAGCTTCTTCTGTAGCAGCTACTGGAGTAGCTTCAACAACAGCTTCTGCCTCAGCAACAACTTCAGCGACTGCCTCTTCAACTGCTGCTTCAACAACTGCTTCGGCAACGGCTTCTGTAACAATCTCTTCAACTGCAGCAACTACTGCTTCAGGGGCTGGTGCGTTCTTTGCGGCAAGCTTTTCAACTGCCTTCTTCTTAAGAGTTGTTGCACCATCTGCAGGCTCATTCATTGCATCCTTAACGGCTGCTTCATAAGCAAGACGTTTTTCAGGCTTTGGCACTGCAACACGAAGTGTTCCTTCTGTTCCAGGCAATCCCTTGAACTTCTGCCAGTCACCAGTGATCTTGAGAAGTACCTCTACAGCTTCAGTTGGCAGTGCGCCAACGCCAAGCCAGTACTGAACTCGAGCAGAATCAACCTGGATAAATGATGGCTCTGAAGTTGGTGTGTAACGACCAATCTCTTCAATCGCTCTACTGTTACGCGCAGTACGTGCATCAGCAACAACGATTCGGTAATGAGGTGTGCGAATTTTTCCAAGACGCATCAATTTAATTTTTACGGCCACGTGTGTGGTTACTCCTTGTTTATTCGGTTTGATCTTCACCTAATCAGTGGGAGCGACTAGATAAATCTCAATCCATTGTGAATGGTTTTTGCTAAGGGGTAGAGGGCCCTTAAGCAGGTGCCCAATCTTGCCACCTCTGGGGTGCTGAGCCAAATTGAGAAATTAACTCTCTTGGGCGCGCTTAGCTGGGTTACCTGAGCGCGACTTTTTCTTAGGGGGCACGGCCTTATTCGCCTTGGGCATCGCTGGCATCCCAGGCATCGCTGGCATGCCTGCTGGCATTCCGCCGCCTTTTTGCATCTGCTTCATCATCTTCTGTGCGCCAACAAAACGATCGACCAAATTATTTACTTCAGGCACGCTTCGACCGCTTCCCTTAGCAATACGCGCGCGCCTTGATCCATTGAGAACTTTCACATCATCACGTTCTTCTGGCGTCATTGATTGAACAATCGCCTCTGTGCGCACGAGTTCACTCTCATCAAAATTATCTAATTGTTTCTTCATCGCCCCAGAGTTCATGCCAGGGAGCATGCCCAGCATCTTAGACATTGAGCCCATCTTCTTGATCGCTTGGAGTTGTCCAAGAAAATCAACGAGAGTGAATTCATCTCCGCTTGCAAACTTCTCTTCAAGCTTTTTGCTGACATCTGGATCAAAGGCAGCTTTTGCTTGTTCTGCAAGTGTTGCAACATCGCCCATTCCCAAAATGCGAGAGGCCATACGTTCTGGATAGAAAAGATCAAAGTCTCCTGGCTTCTCACCGGTTGCGGCAAACATAATCGGTTTACCAGTTTGTGAAACGATAGACAGTGCTGCGCCGCCTCTAGCATCACCATCGAGTTTGGTGAGTACAACTGCGTCAAAGCCAACGCCAGTCAAAAATGCCTGTGCTGTTTTTACTGCGTCCTGGCCGACCATTGCATCAACAACAAACAAGATTTCATCTGGATTAATGGCGTCTCTAATCTGTGACGCTTGCTCCATCAGCTCTGCATCAACACCTAATCGTCCTGCTGTATCAACGATGACAAAGTTATGAAACTTCTCCTCGGCAAACTTCTTACCTGCTTTGGCAACTGCAACCGGATCCCCCACACCATTTCCAGCTTCAGGTGCAAAAACTGGAACGCCAACAGATGCTCCAACTTGTTGAAGTTGTGTCACCGCATTTGGACGTTGCAAATCTGATGCAACAAGTAGTGGAGTATTTCCTTGATTCTTTAAATAGAAAGCTAACTTTCCAGCAAGAGATGTCTTTCCCGCGCCTTGTAGTCCTGTACGCATGATGACAGTCGGTGATTTCTTAGCAATACGAATACGCCGGGCGCTTCCGCCAAGAATTGCAGTAAGTTCTTGATTAACGATCTCAAAGATTCCCTGAGAGGGGTTGATGCTCTTATTAACTGTATCGAGTGATTCGATGGAGCGCGCTTTGATATCTTGCGTAAATTTCTCAGCAACTTCAAGAGCAACATCTGAATCAACCAGCGCGGTTTTAATCTCTAAGACAATCTCATCAATATCTGATGCCTTTATTCGCCCACGAGAGCGCAGGGAAGAAAAAGCAGATCCGAATTTAGAGGTCAGAGAATCAAACACAGAGGTAGGTTACTCGGTTGAAGTATTTAAAACTTCTTCCAGTTCGCGGGCAAGAGCGCCTGCGCGTTCATCGCTGAGCGCTCCGCCTGAGAGATCTGCAACATAGATTGTGTCGAATGCCTCGGCTCCTAGTGTGGCAACGATTGCCCCTCTGATATCTGCTCCAAAGCTGGCGATTGCTTTACTCAAGGTATAAAGAATTCCTGGTTGATCGTGCATTCTCACTTCAACAATAGTTGCCCCAGTTGCCAAGTTATTTCTTGCGCTCACTACCGGTGGTGGCACAGCAATTCCAGGGGCACTTCTGTGAGCAGCTATACGATCGGTAATCTTTGAATCAAGATCTACTTCTCCATCTAGCGCGCGAGATATAAGTTCTCTCATCTTCTCTTCATCTGGATATGGGGCGCTCACATCAATTGTCACAAGCCAATTCATCACCGCTGATTTGTTGATAGAACGAGTCCTCGCTGAGCGAACATCCATCCGAGAAACACTCAGAGCCGCTGTCACTAAAGACAAAAGCCCAGGACGATCTGGTGAGACTATTTCAATAGCAAGAACGTCATTGTGAGAATTAAAGACAACTGAAAGCTCACCGCTCTGTGCTTTAGCAATTTGTTCACTCGTTAATTCAAGCTGCGCCGCTGGCTCAATTCCCTGCATGGCAGATAAACAACGCTTTACCAAATCTTCAACAAGTTTGGCTTTCCAATCCGTCCAGGCTGCCCGCCCAGTTGCCTCACCATCTGCAATGCTCAAGGCATGCAAGAGTTCAAGTAACTGCGCATCTGGAACAAGTGAAAGTACATAAGCAATTGTTTGCGGATCATCTAAATCACGCCTAGTTGCAACACTCGACAGAAGGAGGTGATGCTTGACCATGAGCGCAATTGTTTTGCAATCCGGCGCATCGAATCCAAGACGCTTAGCAAGAGGCAGAATAAGTTCTTCGCCATAGTCTGAATGATCTTTATCGGCATAACCCTTACCAATATCGTGGAAGAGGGCAGCAACAAGTAAAAGATCTGGCCTATGAACGCTTCTGGTGAGGGCTGCAGCTCTAACAGCAGTCTCAAGCATGTGACGATCAACGGTGTGATGATGCAAGACATTTCTTTGCGGCAAGAAACGAACATGGCCCCACTCAGGTATCCAACGTTCAATGAGTCCCTCTTGGTCGAGTGCTTCAAATACATCAACCATTGCTTCTCCCGCGCCGATGAGGGCAACAAGATCTTCACGAGATTGGCGTGGCCACGGGGTTGCCAGTGGAATGTAATTCTGAGAAATACTTATTGCAGTTTCAATAGATAAACGAAGTCCTCTTTGGGCTGCAATCGCTGCTGCTCTTAAACCAAGACCAGCATCACTCTGGCTCTGGTCATCAACGAGAACTACTTCACCTTGATAGGAAGCAATACCTTTTGCAATAAGTGTTGGGGTATTACGGGAAAGAAATCTCCGCCCTTTACCTTGATTAATGCGGTGCCACGTTAATTGCATAACATAATCAACTGCTCGCGCAGCCTTTGATATTTCAAACATCAATACATCCGCGTCAGCAAAGCCCATCTTGGCAGCGACCGCGTCTTGCTCAGTCAGAAGAAGTTGATCTCTTCCCCGCCCAGTGATTTGATGAAGAATGTCTCTTGTATTAGCTAGCAATGCTTCAGAAGCAGCCACACGATCTAGCGCCACTTCTACAATATTGCTTTCAGATATTGCGCGCAGAGCATTGATATCTCGAAGACCTCCGCGGGCTTCTTTCAAATCTGGTTCAAGAAGAAATGCTAATTCACCACTCCTGCTTGCTCGCTCACTAATAGATGCGCTCAAAGCTGGAAGGTATTTCTTAATATCTTTGCGCCACCGGGCCTTGGCATCATCTCCCACTGTTTGCGTGAGATCGCTATTACCGATGAGATGGCGAATATCTAAAAGCCCAAGAATGACTTTGAGATCATTGGCTGAAACATGGGCGGTCTCTTTGCGCGTACGCACTGAATAATCTACTTGCGCACCGGCGCTCCACAGCGGATAGAGAAGAGCGTTAACGAATTCACCGAGAACTTTTTCGCTTTGTCCGGTGTGCAAAATAATAATGTCTAAATCAGAACCAGGTGAGAGCTCTCCTCGCCCAAAGCCACCAACTGCGGCTAGTGCAACGTCTTCTTCTGTTAGTTCGGTAATGGATAAAGC
>CAIUAO010000126.1 GCA_903897155.1 uncultured Actinomycetes bacterium
AAAAACCACCCATGGGAGTTTTCAGTCCAGTTTACGAATTACCGATAGACATTTTGTGAAAAATTACCGATTAGGTTTATCACTCGGGATAGGGGCATATCTTTTTTGGGGTCTCTTCCCTTTGTATTGGCCTCTGCTTGAGCCAGCAAACTCGATTGAAATTGTTGCTCACCGTGCTGTCTGGACATTTGTTGTTTGTGTTTTAGCACTTATCTACTCTCATAAACTGCGTTCTACTCTTGCACTCATTCGTGTGCCACGAATAGTCCTGCGGCTTTTTCTTTCCACCTGCTTAATTTCAGTTAATTGGCTCGTTTATATCTGGGGTGTAAACCACGGACATGTTGTTGAGTGTGCACTTGGCTACTACATCAATCCCTTAATTATTATTGCTTTCGGGGTGCTTCTCCTTAAAGAGAAGATGCATAAATTGCAATGGGTATCGGTGGGAATTGCCTCAATTGGTGTCATCGTATTAACAGTTGATTATGGCCGCCCACCTTGGATTGCACTGGCACTAGCAACATCATGGGGTAGTTATGGATTAATTAAAAAACAATTAGGACTTGAGGCTCTGCAAGGGCTTGCGATTGAAACATTCTTATCCCTCTTGCCATATGGAGGATATTTAATATGGCTTGGGAATAAGGGAACAGGACAATTTGGTCATCATGCAGGGCTAACTTCCTTGCTTATTCTAGCTGGAGTTGTTACAGCAATCCCATTACTAATGTTTAACAGTTCAGCTAATAAATTGCCATATACAGTTATTGGGCTTTTGCAATATATAACACCCACAGTCCAATTTCTTATTGGAGTTTTAGTGCGCCATGAGGTCATGACAACTGCGCGCTGGATTGGATTCTTTATCGTCTGGGTTGCTCTGTTAGCACTTGGTATGGATCTAGTGAAGTCAGGAAGTACGAGTGATAATAGTTTGGCAGAGCTCGACTAGAGCACGCTTTGCTGCAATATCAGGTAGCCCTGTAATTTCTTCCTCTGCTTTTGCAGCATATTCATGGAGCAAATCTCGAGACTTTTTCAATGCTGGGTGAGTACGCAACTTCTTTAAGGTTTCTGCGACAACGGCTTCATCGGTAATTGGTTTTGCCAAAATCTCTTTTAGCTCAGCATCCGCAGGATCGTTTGATTCCAAGATAAATAGAGTGACGAGTGTTGGAACACCTTCACGCAGATCTGTGCCCGGCGTCTTTCCGGACTCATTTGATTCGCTGGAAATATCAATAACATCATCAGCTAGTTGAAAAACAATTCCGATCTTCTCTCCAAAGCGCGTAAGTCCTTCCACATCTTGCGGGCTTGCCCCGGAGAGCAGCCCACCAAATCTTGCCGATGTTGCAATTAACGAGCCTGTTTTATCTGCTACGACCTTCAAATAATGATCAAGTGGTGAAAGCCCTGATGTTGAGCCTTGAGTTTCGGTGATCTGCCCTATTACTAGGCGTTCAAATGTACGCGCTTGCAAACGAACTGCTTCAGGACCAAGGTCTGCCAACATATCTGAAGCTTTTGCAAAAAGGTAATCACCGGTAAGGATTGCAACGGTATTACCCCATCGCTCATTTGCGCTTGGAACACCGCGACGAAGAGCTGCTTCATCCATAACATCATCGTGATACAAGGTTGCAAGATGTGTTAGTTCACAGACAACGGCTGCTTCAATAATTCCATTTTTATTTGGATCCCCAAATTGTGCTCCTAGAAGTGTGAGCAAAGGACGCAAACGCTTACCACCTGCTTCAACAAGGTGACGTGAAGTTTCAACGACCAATGGGTAATCACCTTGAATATGAGAACGCAATAAGTCTTCAACACGGGACATATCCTGCTTGAGTGATCTCTCAAGCTTTATATCGCCTACTGGGATACCGAAAGCCAT
Organism: uncultured Actinomycetes bacterium; assembly: GCA_903897155.1. Classification (GTDB taxonomy): domain Bacteria; phylum Actinomycetota; class Actinomycetes; order Nanopelagicales; family Nanopelagicaceae; genus PALSA-747. The sequence continues at coordinate 1,901 of CAIUAO010000126.1, forward strand.
TATTTACTTTCCTTATATCCAATATGAATGGCAACAATTCCAAATGTCAGATTCTGCCAAGCAATGTTCTTCCAGCCTGCTTGAGATAGCTTCTCGGCAAGTAGAACTTGGTTTGGCCATGCTTGAATCGATTGCGCAAGATAAATATATGCATCAGGATTTGATGAAAGCTTACGAGCAACTTTGGGAAGAAGTCCCATCAGGTACTTCATATAGAGATTACGAAAAATTGGATTTGTCGGATGTGAGAATTCAACAACGACAATGCGCCCATCTGCTTTTGTTACTCGCAACGCTTCTTCTAATGCTTTGTGAACATCTGTAGTATTTCGAAGTCCAAATGAAATTGTTGTCACATCAAATTCATCATTTTTAAATGGTAACTTAAGCGCATCTGCTAGTGTGAATTTTAAGTCGGGATGGCGTTTCTTACCTGCATCCAACATTCCTTGGGAAAAATCTGCTGGAATAACTTCTGCACCAGCATCAGCAAGTGGTCGGCTAGATGATCCTGTCCCGGCTGCAATATCTAGAATCTTCATTCCCTTTTTTGGCGCGATGATCCCGGTGGCTACCTTGCGCCATGCTTTTGTCTGACCAAAGCTAAGTAGATCATTCATGATGTCATAGCGTGCGGCGACACCATCAAACATCGCAGAAACTTCTTCTGGCTTCTTGTTCAAATCCGCGGAGTTACTCACACGTACATTGTTCTAGTAGTAGGCTCGTCTGACAAATTAAGACTACCCACGAAAGCTTGGAAGGATGGCCCTCATGTCCAGCACATCTCCCGCAGTTTTACGCTCAGTATTTATAGCGCGTAGTACAACACAAGCAAAGGTCGCTCTCGTTATTGGTGGTGTTTTCTTTCTTTCAATCATGGCACAAATAGCGCTACCGATTCCTGGATCACCAGTACCTGTTACTGGACAGACACTTGGCGCCTTATTAATTGGCACTGCATATGGTGCATCACTTGGTTTTACAACTTTCGCAACTTATCTAATTGTTGGCTTTCTTGGTGCTCCAATTTTTGCATCTGGTTCACACGGTATTGCTCGTATGACTGGAGCAACAGGTGGATACCTCGTTGGAATGCTCCTAGCAACAGCACTAACTGGGTTCCTTGCCCAGCGTAAATGGGACCAAAGAATCAAAACTGTTATCCCAACAATGATTTTGGGAGACCTATTAGTTTTTGGATGTGGAATGTATTGGTTACACCACGTTGCAGTTCAAAGCTGGAGCTGGACCTTTGCTAAAGGGTTTACACCATTTCTCCTTGGTGAAGTGATCAAGATCGCTATTGCAAGTACCGCGCTGCCAGCATGCTGGAAATTCGCTCCAATTATTAGAAAGCGATAAAACCACGTAACTTAGTGCCGTGCCTATATCTATCACCACTGAAGTCCTTGGGGATCACCCAAGATTAAGTGAGATTAATTGTGGCCTTCCTCTTACCGCTTCGTGGATCAAAAATAGCGAGGGCTTCGTTGCTTTTGGGATATACAAGTCTCATGAAGTAAGAGGGAAGAAAAGATTTCAAGAAGCATCTTTGTGGTGGAAAAATGAGCTCTCTCAATTAGAAATTCATAACAATGTTCATGGAAGCGGTACCGGTCCAATACTTTTTACTTCCTTTTCATATGATGAAATCGAGCCTTCTCTATTGGTAATTCCACAAGTAGTAATTGTTGTAAGAAATGGAAAATCCTGGATCACGTGGATCGGTGATAAACAACCTTCTCTTTCTAAAGTGACACCACCATCTGCGCTTGGTTCAATTACATGGGAGCAGGGATCACTTAGTGATGAAGAGTGGTGCGTACGAATTCAAAAATCAGTGGACCGAATTAAGTTAGGTGAACTCGACAAGGTCGTATTAGCCCGTGATCTAATTGCAACTACGAATACTGCTATCGACCCACTTTCGCTTGTAAATGCACTTGATTCTCAATACCCATCAACCTGGGTTTACTCTGTTGGTGATCTAATTGTCGCAACACCTGAACTGCTTGTGCGTTTAAGTAAGACTCTTGTTACATCAAGAGTCTTAGCAGGAACAATCAGGCGGAGCGGAGATGAAGAACGAGATTTAGCACTTGCTGCCTCTTTAGCAAAGTCATCAAAAGACCTAGAAGAGCATGAATATGCTGTTCGATCTGTTGCAGATGCACTTGCTCCTTACGCCTCATCTACGAATGTTCCAGAATCTCCATATGTATTGCACTTACCAAATGTTATGCACCTTGCAACCGATGTAACTGGCGTAATAAATGAGTCACCAGCAAATGTAGATATTTTTACATTGATATCAGCACTTCACCCATCAGCTGCAGTTTGTGGAACTCCTACAGATAAAGCTAATAATTTGATTCATGAATACGAATCGATGAACCGTGGACGTTATGCGGGTCCAGTTGGATGGGTTGATGCAAGAGGTGATGGTGAAATTGGAATCGCCTTAAGGTGTGGTCAACTCTCAGAAGATCGCAAATCAATTCGTTTATTTGCAGGGTGTGGGATTGTCGCAGGATCAGATCCCTTGCAAGAACTTTCCGAAAGTCAGGCTAAATTACTTCCTATTCGAAGTGCCTTACAAAAACTCTGAGTAACATCTTTCAAAACAGCGGCATTAATATCTCGAGCAGGAACTTCGATAATTACAAACTTTAATCCTCCGGGATTATGAATAATCGAGCGTTTCATGTCTGCGGCAGTCTTCACTTTTTCGACAACAAGACCAAAACCACCAATAATTTTCTCTAAATTTAGGTTATGCGGAGTTCCAAAAATCTTCTCAAACCCTTCAACACCAGATTGTGGCAAGGTACTAAAAATTCCTCCACCATTATTATCTATAACAAATATGGTGAGATTAACCTTTGGTGCATTAACAAGAGCAGAGATATCATGCAAAAATGTTAAATCACCTATAATTGCATAACTCTCTTTAAAGTGTGTCGCAATTCCAAAGGCAGTTGAAATATTTCCATCAATCCCTGCTAAACCACGGTTAGAAAAAGTTGTAATTCCTTCTCGTGGTGTTGCAAAGGCTTCGATATCACGAACAGGCCTACTGCTCCCAATAAAAAGTGCTGACTCATCTGGAATGCTTGAAGTTATTACTTTTATTGCATCCTGCTCTGACCAGTTAATGTGAAGTGATTTCTTTGCAATGTTATTAAAATTTTCCCATTTACTTAACCAGGTTAGATCTTCTTCTCTAGTAAGACTTGGCAATGAAGCAAATATCTGAGATGCACTCCGATTACTGTCAACGCTTTGAACTCTTGGATCGATAACAGTCACTTGCGCACATTGCGCAATATATGAATTGATGCTTCGAGATAAGGTAGTTCGACCAATTACGATCATCTCTTCAGGTTTTAAGTATGAACAAATGTCCGCATCGGTGAGAGCTAAAGCAGCATGAGCTAGGGCGTTAGGAAATGAAAGTGGATCTTCAGCAATAATTGGCCAAGCTAGTTCTTGGGCGAACCGGGAAAGCTCCTCTACTGAAAACCCTGCACGATCATGGCCTATGACTAGAACTCCGCGTGGGCCTACTTTTAGATTTTCTTTTTTTAAAGTTAAAGCGGCAATCGGCTTTATCTTCATGCCTTCTAGCCATTCAGTACGTTCATCACTTAAAAGAGGCTCTTGAAATTGAATATTTAAATGAACAGGACCATTCACTAAATATTTACCAAGGTCAGTTGGTTCATTAATATCAACTGAAACGAGGGGCGCTAATAAGCCAACTTGTTCGGTTGTCTGATTTGCCCCTGTTTTTCGGAGTGACTCTGGTCTATCAGCTGTAATCACAACTAACTTACTTTGCGAATGAAATGCTTCTAACGTGGCTGGATGAAAGTTTGCAGCAGCTGTTCCACTTGTACAAATGACTGCAACATAGGTATTTGTTGCTTTTGAAATACCAAGTGCAAAGAATGCAGCTCCCCGCTCATCTATCCGAACATGTAAATCGGCAAGACCCTTTTGTTCCGCCTCATATAAGGCTATAGACAATGGTGCGTTACGGGATCCAGGTGAGAGTACGAAATCACTTATACCTAATTCCAATAACTGCCGAATAATTGAACGAGCCAAGGTTGTTGCGTTCATTTAACTTCCAAAATCTTCACGATCCGATCATTCCACCATTGGACACGCTCTGCACTTGCTCGATACTTATCAAGTCCCGCTGGCTCTCTACGTGCGACTTCAATAAAGCCATCTTTAGCCACTACGGCTGGTTCACATATGTCTGACTCAAAAAGTGAGACTGTACCTAGACCACATGCAAAGTCCATATCTTTAAATGATGCAGCAAGTGCCAACCCATGAGAAATACCAATACCTGTTTCTAATGCGCTAGAAATAACTACAGGCAAGCCAATCGTGTTTGCAATCTTATGAGCAGATGCAAAACCACCTAATGGTTGCCACTTTAGAATTGCAATATCAGCAACTTCTTTTAACTGGTAAAACTCACTCGATAAGTTCTTGCGTATCGATTCATCAACTGCAATTGGTACAGGGCTTTCAGCTTTTATCGCTGCTAACTCTGAAATTGATTGACATGGCTGCTCAACATATTCAAAGATACTTCCAAATCGCAGGTGGTACTCAAGTAAATTACTTATTGCACTTAATTGATCCCATCCGCCGTTTACATCTAGCCTTATTTTTGCATCAGGAAGCTGCTCTAAAGCTGCTTCAACAAGCAAGGCGCCATTTTCAAAGTCATCAACCTTTATTTTTACTGTTTTACACCCTGGATAGCCTTGCAGGATTGCTTTTACTTCCTTTGGTGCAACAGCCGGAAGTGTTGCATTGATAGGAATTTTCTTATGATGCTGCTCTGGCCAAGGGTTATTGGCGGCTTCAAGGGATGCATTGAGCCAAGTCTTTGCTTCATCTACGTCATATTCTAAAAATGGTGAAAATTCACTCCAGCCGTGCGTACCCTTAAAAATTGCAACTTCGCGGAAATTAATTCCCCGAAAATTATTTCGAAGTGGAATCGAAAGAATTGTAAGTTCAGGAAAAATTTCTTGTAAGGGTTGTGTTGCCATATTAATTAAGGCCGTTTTGGAAATTTATCAAAGTTTGGTTCGCGCTTTTCTTTAAAGGCATCTCGGCCCTCTTGGCCCTCTTCCGTAAGGTAAAAGAGCAAAGTTGCATCTCCTGCAAGCTGCTGCACTCCAGCTAAGCCATCATCAGCGGCGTTAAGGCCAGCTTTAAGTAGTCGCAACGCCATTGGGGAATGACGCAGAATCTCTCTGCACCATGACACGGTTTCAGCTTCAAGTTCTGCGACAGGCACAACTGTATTTACTAATCCCATATCTAACGCTTCTTGTGCATCGTATTGGCGACACAAGAACCAAATTTCACGTGCCTTTTTCTGTCCAATATGAGCTGCGAGCAAACCTGCTCCATAACCACCATCGAAAGAGCCCACCATCGGTCCTGTTTGACCAAACTTTGCATTATCGGCAGCAATAGTTAAATCACAGACAACATGTAAAACATGTCCCCCACCGATTGCCCAACCTGCAACCATCGCAATCACTGGTTTAGGTAACCTGCGAATTTGAACTTGTAAATCTAAAACATTAAGCCGGCCAATACCTTTTTTTCCAAGTGCATCATTCCCAATATAGCCATCATCACCGCGAACATTAATATCACCACCTGAACAAAAAGCATCCGTTCCTGCTCCAGTCAGGATTATGACGCCAACAGATTCATCGTCACGAGCTAATGAAAATGCTTCTTCTAATTCAAAAAGTGTTTGTGGGCGAAATGCATTACGAACATCAGGACGATTAATAGTGATTTTTGCGATTCCTTCAGCCACTTCATACTTTATATCGCCAAATTTCTCACTGCCGCTGCCAGTAATCCATGTAGGTATGCGGCGCTCACCAGGTTCACGTTTAATTGGCTTGCTCACGCGCAATCCCCCTATGGTCCATTACCGTTCTCGCTGACATCGGTACAAGACGCTAGCCTACGGGGACTATGGCTAAATGGTTACCTCGAGAACTTGTTCAGGTTCAGCAGGAGTGGCCAATTGCACAGGTTATCGAAGCCCTCCAAAAGGCCTTGGACGGTCAAGGTCCTGCACTCGCCTTTGGCCCAAGCACCCATTCACATGTTGCAAGAAAAATCGCAGTAGTAATTCCTACGAGTGGATCAGCAGGTGAACCTAAAGAAGTAGCACTTACTAGCAAAGCTCTTATGGCTTCTGCAAAAGCAGCACATAAATATTTAAAAGCGAAGAAAAATGAACGCTGGTCTTTGTTATTACCAATTAATCACATTGCGGGAGTAAATGTTTTAGTACGCTCAATTGCTTTACAAAGTCATCTTATTGATTTACGTGTAAAAAATAAGTATGAAAGCGCTGAATACACCTCAATAGTTCCAACGCAGCTCTACCGAGCGCTTCATGGTGATAAAGATCTTCTTGAACACTTACGTACTGCAAAAGCCGTTCTTGTTGGAGGAAGTCCTACTTCAGATGATTTATTAGTAGAAGCAAAATCTCAAAATATTAATGTAATAACAACATATGGAATGTCAGAGATGAGCGGTGGTTGCATTTACAACAATAAGCCCCTGCCTGGAGTTAAAGTAAAGATTAGAAAGCATCAGGTAATAGCACTTAGTGGGCCAATGCAGGCAAAGACGTACCTCGGTGACAAAATCGCTTGGAAGGCAACGACTAAGAACAAATGGTTTATAACAAGTGACTTTGGAGAGTTCAAAAACGGAAAACTTATTGTTCATGGAAGAGTTGATGACCTGATTATTTCTGGCGGAGAGAAAATTTCACTTTCAGCAATTGAAGGTGCACTTAATGAAATCTACAAAAACCAAAGATTTATGGCATGCGCTACCAAAGATGCTGAATGGGGAGAGCGGCTGGGATTAGCATCTGATGGCCAAATAGAAATTGAGAAGATCAAAGGGACATTAAAGGAAAAATTTGGTGACCATGCAGTTCCAAAAGCGTTTATTCCCAACATCGAACTTCCAATTACTTCAATCGGAAAGCCAGATCGCAAGAAATTACTGACTCATTTTGAGAGACTTCACCCATGACATCTGCCATTAGCTCACAGCCGACAGGTTTTAATAAATGGCTTGTGGGGGCCCGTCCCCGCACTCTTCCTGCAGCTATCGCCCCGGTATTAGTTGGCACGAGTCTTATCCATAATGATAAGAGGCCAATTAATTTACTTAATGGGCTTGCGGCATTACTTGTTAGTCTCTTACTGCAGATAGCCGTGAATTTTTCTAATGATTACAGTGATGGTATCCGTGGGACTGACGAAAACAGAGTTGGGCCGGTGCGATTAGTAGCAAGTGGCCTAGCAACCGCAAAGCAAGTTAAAGCTGCTGCTTACTTGTGTTTTGTATTCGCATCAATTTCAGGACTATTCCTTGCATTTCGTACATCGTGGTGGTTAATTGCATTAGGACTTATATGCATCATCGCTGCGTGGACATATACCGGAGGGGCCAAGCCTTACGGTTACTTTGGATTTGGCGAAGTTTCAGTTTTTATCTTCTTTGGAGTAGTTGCAACTGTTGGTAGTTACTTTGTGCAGTCAGAAAAAATCACTTGGCAAAGCTTTCTGGTTGCGGTACCAATAGGCACACTTTCTTGCGCAATTTTGGCTGTGAATAACCTGCGAGATCTTCCAAAAGACGCTCTAGCCCATAAAAAAACTCTTGCCGTTCGGATCGGCGATAGAAACGCACGGAAAATGTTTGTGGGATTAATTCTTATCGCTCATTTCTCTGCAGCCCTGTCTGCATTTATTAGCCCATGGTCACTTGCAACAATTGTCTTCCTCCCTATATCGGCCAAAATCTGTCGAAATGTCATAAACGGTGCGCAAGGGGCCGCACTCATTCCTATTTTAGGAAAAGTAGGAAAACTTCAGCTTTTAATTGCGGCAACTTTGGCAATTGCACTACTCATATAAAGGTAGACTTAGGACATGTTCGATGTACTGCTAGCTGTTACTTTTTTCGCAGTACAGATTTATGCCCTTTTTGATGTTGCTAAATCTCCTGAGGGATCCATTAGGACTCTCCCGAAGTGGGCTTGGATAGTGCTAATAATTTTCTTTGGGGCAATTGGATCAGTTGCATGGTTTATTGCTGGACGCACAGTCCGACCAAATGGAGTGCAAAGAAATAGACCTAACTCTAGAAAGATCATCCCACCTGACGACAATGATGAATTTTTAAGGAAAATCTAACTCTTATAAGCCAGAGTAAGTATGTAAGCCTGTTCCCCATATGTTCACATAAATATAGTTAAATAAAAATGTCGAGCCGGCAAAAATACATAGCCATGCTGCCCTGCGACCTCGCCAGCCAACTGTTACACGTGCATGCAAATAAGCGGCATATGCAACCCAAGTGATGAATGCCCAAGTTTCCTTTGGATCCCAACTCCAATATTTGCCCCATGCAGACTCTGCCCAAATTGCTCCTGCGATAACTGCAAATGTCCAAAG
>CAIUAO010000127.1 GCA_903897155.1 uncultured Actinomycetes bacterium
AACTCGCGCCGGTGTAACAATCGGTATCGAAGATGTTGTCACACCAGGACGTAAGCGTGAGATCTTGGAAGGCTATGAAGTTAAGGCTGACAAGGTTCAGTCACAATACGAAAAGGGATTGATTACCGATGACGAGCGTCGTCAAGAATTGATCGAAATCTGGACTAATGCGACCGCAGAAGTAGCCAAAGAGATGGAAGATAACTTCCCTAAGACAAATCCTGTATGGATGATGGTCTTCTCTGGTGCTCGTGGAAACATGATGCAGATTCGTCAGATCGCCGGTATGCGCGGACTTGTAGCAAACCCAAAGGGTGAAATTATTCCTCGCCCTATTAAGTCCAACTTCCGTGAAGGTCTTTCAGTACTTGAATACTTCATCTCTACTCACGGTGCTCGTAAGGGCCTTGCTGATACAGCACTTCGTACCGCTGACTCGGGTTACCTAACCCGTCGTCTGTGCGACGTGGCGCAAGATGTCATCATTCGTGAAGAAGATTGCGGAACCGATCGCGGCTTAACGCTCAAGATTGCTGCAACTAACGCACAAGGTGAACTCGTTCGCGATGATCATGTTGAGACTTCAATGTTTGGTCGCAATGTGGCTGAAGATGTCGTAAGTAATGGCAAGACAATTCTTGCTGCTGGCACCGATCTTGGTGACAAGAACATTGACATCCTCGTTGCTGCAGGAGTTGCTGAAGTGAAGGTTCGCTCAGTTCTTACCTGTGATTCAAAGGTTGGACAGTGCGCAATGTGTTACGGCCGTTCAATGGCTGCCGGCAAGCTAGTAGATGTCGGTGAAGCTGTTGGAATTATCGCTGCACAATCAATTGGTGAGCCTGGAACTCAGCTCACAATGCGTACCTTCCACACCGGCGGTGTTGCAGGAGATGACATCACTCACGGTCTTCCACGTATTGTTGAACTCTTCGAAGCTCGTACACCTAAGGGTGTTGCTCCAATCGCAGAAACTGCTGGTGTTGTTAGCTTCCTAGAAGATGCAAAGGGTAAGAAGATCATCGTTACGCCAGAGGATGGCAGCGAGCCTGTTGCATACCCAATTACTCGTCGTCAAAAGCTCAAGGTTGAAGATGGCCAGAAGGTCGGAGTCGGGCAACAACTCGTTGTTGGCGCAATCGATCCAAAGCAAGTTCTTCGTATCCTTGGACCTCGTCAAACACAAGTACATCTTGTGAATGAAATTCAAGAGGTATATCGCTCACAAGGTGTATCAATCCACGATAAGCACATCGAAATCATTGTTCGCCAAATGCTCAAGCGCATCACAGTGCTTGAACCAGGTGACACCGATCTGCTTCCTGGTGAACTTGTTGAACGTAATCGTTTTGAGAATGAAAACCGTCGCGTCGTGACAACTGGTGGCAAGGCTGCTTCAGGTCGCCCAGAACTTATGGGTATCACTAAGGCATCACTTGCAACAGAGTCATGGTTGTCAGCGGCTTCATTCCAAGAGACAACAAAGATCCTGACAGATGCAGCGCTTTCAGAGAAGAGCGATCCTCTTCTTGGTCTCAAGGAAAACGTCATCATTGGAAAGCTCATCCCTGCTGGAACAGGACTTGCTCGTTATCGCAACGTGCGTGTTGAACCAACAGAGGAAGCAAAGGCAGCTGTTTATGCCGCATATGATGAATATGACTTCACACCATTTGAATCACAAGGTTCAGGTGAAGCTGTTCGTTTGGATGATCTAGAAGTTCGTTAAATCTAAGAAGTTAAAAACCCCGCACTCACATAGTGCGGGGTTTTTTATTTACGCTTAAGCGTTATCTCATCTACTGATAAACGATGTGCCTTGAAAGCATTTACCGGTGCATCTGTTGGGTATCCAATAGCTAACCCGCAGAGCAACCTGTAATCTTTTGGAACATCAAATTCTTTTCTTACAACATCATCCCAAATTCCAACGGCGCCTTGGGCACATGTTCCAAGTCCATGGGCATGGGCGGAAAGCATGAGGTTTTCCATCATTAAACCAGCATCAGATGCTGACCAGATTCCTAAGCTTTTATGGATATAGATAAAAAGTTCAACTGGGGCGCCAAAAAACTCGTAGTTCTTTGCCCACTCAGCATCACGGGCGGTTCTATCACCACGAGCAACACCTAATACTGCGTACAGCTCTTTTCCAATGCGCACAGCGCGAGGCTTCAATTCTTTGACATAAGGCTTACTCATTTTTATATTACTGGTTGGAAGTCCATAACGAGTAATAGCAAGTTTCACTTTGCCTAAAAACCCTTTATTTCGTGCCTTTGAGAGCGCTTTCCATCTACTCAGAAACTCTTCGCTAATTTTATTTCTGACATCCCCGGTTGCAACGGCAACCTTAAATGGGCGAG
>CAIUAO010000128.1 GCA_903897155.1 uncultured Actinomycetes bacterium
GATGAAAGAGTGATCTCTTTTTGAGTGAGCTTAGAAATGCGTGCGCCATTAATGAAAGATTTATGATTGGCAACTTTAACAATGAGTCCAGAAACTGGTGGATAAGTTTCCTCACCATGCCTTACGACAATATCTACAAGCTTTCCAATAGCTTTACCGTTGGGATCGCGAACCTGACAACCAATAAGAGCTGCGACTGAAACTAGAGAATCTCTGACACTTTTTCGAGTTATAACAAGATTGCCGCGTCCAACTAGCCGCTTTGCAACGGTGTTGATTGAAGCTACTGGAGTCGGTTTCACCCTGTAAGTCTACGGGGCGCTATGCGCCTTATGTGTGCAGCGAGAGTGGAACGCCCGCGAGTGAGCGAGGGCGGACTGATATGTTTTCTAGTAATTCACCTATGGCTTTAGTAGTTGGTGTGGAATCTTCAGAAAGGATGGCTGGAATTCCTTCATCTCCACCATCTCTGAGACGAATATCAAATGGGACTTTCGCAAGCAGTGGCACTTTTTTGCCAGCAAGCTCTGTCAGTCGACGAGCAGTTTCTTCCCCTCCACCAGAACCAAAAAGGGCAATCATCTCACCGCAATGAGGGCATGGACTCTCTGACATATTTTCAACAACACCAAGTACTGACTGCTTCATTTGATGTGCAATTCTTCCAGCACGTTCGGCCACTTCTGCTGCCGCAATTTGCGGTGTAGTGACAACAATAATTTCTGATTGTGGTACTAACTGCCCGAGTGATATAGCAATGTCTCCCGTTCCGGGTGGCAAATCAAGTAACAACAAATCAAGTGATCCCCAATAAGCATCAGTCATAAGTTGCTCTAAAACTCTATGAAGAAGTGGGCCACGATATGCGATTGGATCTTCTCTATTAGGCTTAAACATTTCCATCGAAACGACTTTCACGCCATATTTTTCAATCGGAATAAAAAATTGATCAATCGATGTTGGCCTCTGATCTAAGATTCCCATAAGCCTTGGGACTGAGTGCCCGTAAACATCAGCATCAAGTATGCCAACGCTTAAACCTTTTGCTGCTGCGGCAACTGCAAGATTGACAGTGAGCGAAGACTTCCCGACACCACCTTTGCCTGATGCAATGCCGATAACTCGTGTTAATGAATTTGGCTCAGCAAAAGGATTAAATTTATCTCTCCCACCTCTAAGCATCTTTTTAACGTTATTGCGTTCATCTTCCGTCATCACTCCAAAAGTAAGAGCGAGATCAGAAATTTCAGAGACTGCTAATAATTCGCGTTGGATATCAGCTTCCAGGCGATCCTTCATTGGACAGCCTTCAATTGTTAATTTAATTTTGATGTGGGCAGTCATTCCACTTACTTCTACTGACTCCACCATTCCTAAATCAGGAAGTGGTCGATGAAGTTCTGGATCATTTACACGCGCAAGTGCGGCATGTATGAGATCAACTACGGCAGCGCTCATAGGTTAACCCTACTTAAGATGAGGTTTTTTAGTTAGTTGCTTTTGACGCAACCAGCGTCGCCTTCGCAGTCATAACGTTCTTGCCTCGCATGAACTTCAACGTGATCGTATCCCCTACTTGGTGGGAGCGAATGGTGACGACCATCTCATCAGCAGTGTTTATCGGTTTCCCGTCTACTTCAATAATAATGTCTCCACGTTTAATTCCAGCTTTTTCAGCGGGGCCTCCTGACAAAACTCCCGTAGCTGTATCTGCAACCCGAGCGCCGCCTCCCGTATATCGATTATCCAAAGACATGCCAACTATTGGAAATGTTGAGTGGCCTGTTTTGATTAACTGCTCAGAAGTAATTCGGGCTTGATTAATCGGAATTGCAAATCCTAAACCAATTGAACCAGGCTGTGATCCGCCAAATACATTAGAACCAAGTGAGGCGATTGCAGAATTAACGCCGATCACCGCTCCATTAATATCTACAAGCGGTCCACCAGAATTACCTGGATTAATTGCTGCATCTGTTTGAAGGGCATTGATAAATGAATTCTCTCCTGCTTGATTCTCTGAACTTGTCGTTACAGGTCTATTTTTTGCTGAAATGATTCCGGATGTCACAGTCCCAGCAAGACCAAGTGGTGAGCCAATTGCAATGACTGAATCTCCAACTTGTACGTTATCGCTATTGCCGAGCGTCAGGGCAGGTGCATCTGTCACGGGAATTTTGATTACAGCTAGATCGTAAGCAGTGTCCCGCCCGATCAGGGTTGCTGTATACGTACGGTTATTTGCTAGTTTTACGGTGATCTTCCCGTTACTGAGCACAGCTGGTTCAACAACGTGATTGTTAGTAAGGATATATCCATTGCTTTGAATAAAAAAGCCAGTACCGGTGTCTTGTCCTTGACTTGAGTTTGAATCTACTTCAACTACAGAGGGTGAGACTCGAGCAGCGATTGCTGCAACTGAATTTGGGGCGCGTTCAATATTACGTGAGACTGAAACTAAGCCGCTATTCCCGCCAAAGCGATTACTTCCAATTAAAGCACCGACAAATCCGGCAAGCAGGGCCATCGCTAATGCTAAGTACCACGTGACTCCACCTCGCTGGCGATAGGCATATGCAGGTGCAGGAATTGGTTGACTCTCAGAGATCCACCATGGTGTTTGAGAAGATGGAGTCTGAGGTTCATCTGAAGTCATGTTCCCATTCTAACAATAGTTAAAGCTTTGTCGCCAAGAGAACGCCGCTGCCCACAGGTAATAGCGATGAGGACCACCGCAAGTCTTCCTTTACGGCTTTAATCCCATCTCGACGGGAAATACTTTCAAAATCACGTTGTGTTGGGTCAGCTACTTTCCCGCCACTGAGAGCGTGATCAATAAAGAGCACTCCCCCTGTGCGTAGCAAACGATAGCTTTCGTGTATCAAGTCCATTAGATCTGCTGCCGGACGAAGCACAATAAGGTCATAATTATTATCTGCAAGTTTTCCTACAACTTCCAGAATAACTCCTGTGATTAATCTGAATCGCTGCGCGCCAATTCCTGCTTCTTCAAAAACAGTTCGTGCTGCAGCAGCATGCTCACGTTCTGTATCAATGGATGTCAGGACTGCATCTGAGGGTGCACCGTTAAATATCCATAATCCGCTGACACCTGAACCTGTACCAATCTCTGCAATCGACTTTGCATTGAGAGTTTGAACTACATATTTCAGAAGTCCACCAACAGCAGGTGATGGGTCAACCGTTCCTAATTCCTCCGCAGTATTGCGTGCTTGTTGCATAAAAACATCTTCGCGGACAAAGCTTTCAGAGAATGCTGACATATCGCCGCGGTTGCCGATCATCGCTTATTCCTCACGTATCGCAAAGTGCTCACTAGAAGGATGCTAACCACTCAATGAGCAGTCTGGTACTAAAACCTGTCCCGCCTTTAATAAATTCTCCGGCATCAGACTCAGATCGGGCTGGACCTGCAATATCAAGATGAACCCAATTTCGTGTGCCAACAAACTTCTCAAGAAATAGCGCGGCTGTGACTGAACCCGCAGAGAAGTTTCCTTTATCAGCGATATGGGTGTAATCAGCAATTTCGCTTTCAAGTCCACTTTGATAATCATCAATCAGAGGCATTGGCCATACGCGATCACCAATCTGTTCTCCAAGAGCGCTCAATTTCTTTGTTAACTTTTCATCTCTGGAATACATTGCTGCATATTGCTTACCAAGCCCAAGACTTGCAGCCCCTGTCAGGGTTGCAACATCAATAAGAAAATCTGGATCTAACTCAAGGTCGGCATATGCAAGTCCATCTGCCAAAACTAAACGACCTTCTGCATCTGTATCTAAAACCTCCACGGTTGTTCCACCGTAATGGGTGATGACATCTGAAGGGCGTTGTGCAGTGCCTGAAACCATATTCTCTGCGCACATCAAGAGCGCAGTAACGCGAACATTTGGTTTAAGTTCTGCGATTGCAACTGTTGCCGCCAAAATTGCAGCAGCCCCTGCCATGTCACTCTTCATCGCAACCATTGTGTCGTATGGTCTTTTGAGTGAAATTCCTCCAGTATCAAAAGTAATTCCTTTACCCACGAGAACAACATGAGGCCAACTCTTTGAACCAAACGGTGCATACCGAACTTCAACCATGCGCGGACCTGGAGTTGGCGCAGAATTACCCACTGCTAGTAAACCCCCGAATTTTGCTAACCCTCTACCGCTTTTTACATGCACAGAAAGTGCGGAAGATTTTGCGCGAGCAACAAGTGATTTTGCCTGAGCTGCCATCCATGCTGGGTCTTTAATATTTGAAGGCGTATGAATGAGGTCACGCGCATTCCACACGGCATTACTTATGACACGCGCTCTATCAACATCATCTTTAAATTTTTGTGCAAATGTAACGCAGGCAGCAGACTTTTTTGCATCCTTTGCTGTTGTCTTTAAATTCCACCCATACTGGGCAAGTGAGATAGCAATGATGTGTGGAACTGCACTCTCTTTGTCTAGAGATAGTGCATGAAGGATATTAAAGCCTGTTCCTTTTATTTTGCGGCCAAGTACTGCTCCCGCCTTACGTAAATCTTCTCTTGTGCCCTCTCCGACCCCGATGATGTAAACGCGGCTTACTTTTCCAAAATCAGTAATTGGAATTTCAATAAGTTCACCAGGCTTACCAGTGAAATCTGGCCAATGAGATTTTGTTACCTCAAAGTTAATATTCAATTTTTTGATAGCTTGTTCAGAGTAAGAATTAAGATCTAAAAGAGCACCTTCATCTGTTGTATTAGCTGCGAGCGCAATTGCGTCATAAGTATCTAGATCGGATTCTTTAATAGATCCAATGACGTGAAAAATTGGCTGAAGAAGCCTCATGGGGTGATCCTATTTTTTAACGAGTGAGACTGCTGCTTGAAGTGCGTTACCTAGGTTTGTCGCTTCTTCAACGTTGAGCTCAACTACAAGTCGGCCGCCGCCCTCAAGTGGGATTCTCATAACAAAACTGCGAGCTTCCTTAGTGACTTCCATTGGTCCGTCACCTGTGCGGGGTTTCATAGCTGCCATAAGGAGAAGTATCTCGCATCAGTTGGTATGTGGGAAATCGAGCGCAGCCAATAAGCGGCGCTTACCCCCTTCTATAACGACGGCAACTGAGCGGGCAGGCACACCAAGGGTTTTAGCAATCTCCTCATTTGACAGGCCTTTGAGATAGTGCAAGGTCAAAATGAATCGTTCTTCTTCTGGCAGGCTTGCGATCAACTCGGCGATAGTCGGTACGTGCTTCACATTACAAAGGTTACCCGTCTATTGCTGCCCCAGACATACAGCCACTCTTTGAAAAGGGTGAGAGCGATAGAAACCCCCTTTGATACCGTACTCACATGAGAAAAGCCTATGGATCTGGTGTTGCAACAATTGCAAGCAATGGTGATCTGCTTGATTGTTGGTATCTGGATGTTTCCCTATCCTCCATCACAAATAAATCAGACCGTAGTGAGAATCTTAAAGCTGACCCTGTGCGCGGTGTAACAAAGCGTGAAGTAGATCTTGAAATTGATATGGACGTTGCCCCACAAGACGCCGCTGATGCATATTTGCGTTTACATCTTCTTTCACACCGTTTAGTAAAGCCGCATGGAGTTAATCTTGACGGAGTGTTTGGCTTACTCACAAATGTTGCTTGGACATCGGCAGGACCTTGTTCCCTTGTCGATTTTGAAAAGACTCGCGCAAAATTACGTGCAACTCATGGGCATATCACTGTATTTAGTATTGATAAGTTCCCACGAATGGTTGATTATGTAATTCCAGAAGGTGTGCGAATTGCAGATGCTGATCGCGTACGACTTGGTGCATATCTCTCCTCTGGCACAACGATCATGCATGAGGGCTTTGTGAACTTCAATGCCGGAACACTTGGTAAATCAATGGTTGAAGGTCGCATTAGCGCAGGAGTAGTTGTGGGTGATGGAAGTGATGTTGGCGGCGGGGCATCGATTATGGGAACACTCAGCGGCGGCGGAAAAGAAGTTATTTCTATTGGTGAACGTTGTTTGCTTGGAGCAAACTCTGGTCTTGGGATATCACTAGGCAATGACTGTGTTATTGAATCAGGTACCTACATCACCGCAGGATCAAAAATAACTCTGCCCGATGGGAAAGTAGTTAAGGCACGTGAACTCTCGGGCGCTAGCAATCTGATCTTTAGACGCAACTCTCAATCTGGAAACCTTGAAGTAGTACCAAAGGTTGGCGGTTGGGAAGGTTTGAATTCTGTTCTACACGCTAATTAGTATTTGATATCTCAAACCATGAAGATGGAATTTTAAGCTTTACTTTAAAATCTCCCACTGAAAGTTCGGATGTTTTACCCGAGCTAGAAATTGCATCAATGTTGATTGCGCTATTAGTAGCTGTGCGCCCAATGATTTTGAGTGAAAGAACATCAGGTAACTTAAAAGCTTCTGCTACGTTTTTTTGAATAAGCACTCGTTGCCAATGCGAGTAATACGGGTTTAGAAATATATCTAAACTCCATGGGTCTGGAACATTCGCTAGATAAGGCTGGCTACCACCCCACACGTCAGCACTTTTTTGTGTTGTACCCGCACTAGAGGCGAAGAAGTAAACGGAGATTGGTTTGCCCTGGTAATAAATTGCTAAGCCGCTGGTGGCATCTGTACTTGTTGTATCAACTGCAGCCTTCCAGTATGCACCGACAGTCTTCTCTGACTCTTTTGCATAGCCAATATAATTTTGATCATAAATTCCACTATAGATATTGCAATCACATTCTTTTCTTATAGATCCCAATTTGCCTAAAGCGTATGTTCGTGACGCAATTACTTGGGCTTGTAGCGCTGCTTGAAGATATCGCGAAGGGATCTCACTTATTCCATATAAGTACTCGTTATGGAGATTCATGGTGTTGGTTACTTCAATCTTTGCTCCCACAAGTCTTAATTGGATACTCCCATATCTAAGATTCATCATCCCCTGAGTGGTATTTATCGTGAGAACTCCACTGAAACTAATCGTCCAGAGTGGACTAGCAGGAAGGTTCTGCGTTGCTGCCTTTGGAGCTGTTATAGAAAGAGATATCCCCTTTGCACTTGCCAAAAAACGCAGTGATGATGTCAAAGGTACTGGTGTTGCTGCCAAGTCCCCCGCAGTCACGCTAAGTACCGTAGTAGGGATTAGCGAAGATTTACTTGCAACAAGTAGCGCAGAACTTACTTGGTGGGCAATATTTACACGAATATTTGTATTGTCAGAAACAGGAACTATTTGCGTGCCAGGGAAGTAGTAGTTAAGTATTTGCGTAGCACTTTTTCCTTCCATCGCCTGTCCTTGTGCGCCGACCTGACTAAGTCCAACACCATGACCAAAACCTGAGCCACTGAGAATAAAATGGTCAGGGACACCATCTGCGTGTGCTGCGGTTGGAATTAAGATCAATATGAGCGCAAGAAAAGCGCGCTTCACTGCCTTACCAAATTCTTAGGTGATGTAAGAAAGCCCGCTCCCCACGAGAAATGCATGGTTGCCAAGACTGCTGGCAACATTAACTTTTCGATCGGAGTCTTGCCAATAATAAGTGCACCTAAAAGATTGCCAATCAAATACCCGGCGAGTGGCAAGAAATAAAGAGGGCCAAAAGCGCTTCCAGCTAGAAGAGAAATGAGGCAAAGTATCAAAGTTACAGGCGGGGCGAGATATCGAAAGTTGACCGTTCCTTTGTGACTTCTTGTTACCGCCCTGCGCCAACGACCATATTCAAAATACTGTTTTGCAAGCGCTCGTAAATTCGGCCTTGGTCTATACGTCACAACTAAATCTGGATCAAACCAAATAATTCCACCATCTTGGCGCAGTCTGAAATTTAATTCCCAATCTTGAGCCCGTGTGAATCTTTCGTCATACCCACCAACTTTTTCAAGTTTAGATTTTTCAAATACACCTAAATAAACCGTATCCGCTGGGCCAGCTTTTCCCCCGGTATGAAAGCGAGAAGCACCCACACCAAGTGGGGAGCGCATTGCCGTTGCAACCGCATTTTCAAATATATTTTCACCTACTGCAGCCATTACTCCCCCTACATTTACCGCTTGTGTTTGGTTCATCACGGCAACTGCATGGGAAATGTATGTAGGAGAAATTTCTGCATGCCCATCGATTCTGCAAATAATTGAATACTTCGCATGAGTAATCGCCCGGTTAAGTCCGGTTGCTGTTCTGCCAGTTGGATTATCAACAAGAACAATCCGTGGATCTTTAGTTGCAAGCATTTGAGCTATCTCATTTGTCTTATCTGTCGATGGCCCCAAAGCTAAAATTACTTCCAGAGGACCTAAGTACTTCTGAGCCAAGATCGCATGTATAGAGTCCTCAAGAAAGCGCTCTTCATTTAGGATTGGCAACACTACCGAGACGCCGGTAGTGGCTTCTGTGATGGGTTTGCCAGAATTCATGCTCATACATTGCACACATTACTGTTTCCGCCGACTAGTATCGGGGCAATGGCACTAAAAATCTCTGTGATTGGCACCGGATACCTCGGTGCTACCCATGCTGCATGTATGTCCAGCCTCGGTTTTGAGGTTGTGGGCGTGGATGTCGATGCCTCCAAAATCACATCCTTGAATGCTGGAAAGATTCCATTTTATGAACCAGGCCTAGAAGAACTTCTTGCGCAAGAAGTAAAAAGTGGGCGCCTTACATTCTCTTCCGATTTCAATGCCATCAAAGACTGTGATGTCCACTTTATCTGCGTAGGAACTCCTCAAGTAAAAGATGGACTTGCTGCAGATCTCACATATGTCAACGGAGCCCTTGATTCGATTGCAAAGATTATTAAGGATGGATCACTTGTTGTTGGTAAGTCGACTGTTCCAGTTGGTACTGCAGCGGCGCTTCGTGAGCGCCTTCTAAAAATTAATCCAAAACTAGATTTAGCGTGGAATCCAGAGTTCTTGCGAGAAGGTTTTGCTGTAGAGGACACTCTTAAACCAAACCGACTTGTTGTTGGAGTGGCAAATAGCAAAGCAGAGGAAACTTTAAAACAGGTTTACGCAAAGAGCTTATCTGAGCAAACACCATGGGTAGTTGCTGATCTTCCTACTTCTGAACTTGTGAAAGTTGCCGCTAACTCCTTCTTGGCGACAAAAATCTCCTTTATTAACGCGATGGCTGAAATTTGTGAAGCTGCTGGTGGAGATGTCACTGTGCTAGCAAAGGCAATTGGATATGACCCTCGTATTGGAAATAAATTCCTTCAAGCAGGAATTGGATTTGGCGGAGGGTGCCTACCTAAAGATATACGGGCATTTATGGCGCGCGCCCAAGAACTCGGAGCAGAGCAAGCAGTTGAATTCCTACGAGAGATTGACTCAATAAATATGCGTGCGCGAGCACGTGTTATTGAATTAGTTCGTAAAGACTTAAGCGATGACTTACGCGGCAAGAAGATTGCTGTTCTAGGCGCTGCTTTTAAACCAGATAGTGATGATGTGCGCGACTCCCCAGCACTTGATATTGCAGTACAAATTCAAGCAGCAGGTGCTGATGTAATGGTTCATGACCCTAAAGCAATGCCTAATGCCCAGAAAAAGTTCCCTGTACTTAAATTTGCTGATTCCATTGAAAAATGTGTGGAAGGTGCGGAGTTAGTCTTGCATTTAACAGAATGGAAGATCTATCGGGAGATTAATCCTGCAGCTCTCATAAAGTTAGTAAAAAATCCAATTCTGATTGATGGACGAAATGCTCTAGATCGAAGTGAGTGGCAGAAAGCTGGTTGGCACGTTAGAGCGCTAGGACGCTCAGATACTGCTATTTAAAAACCGGTTCGTGTATTTCGTTTTGCATTAAGTGTTTTGCCTTTTTCAAGGGAGCCTTTTCGGGCACTCTCCATTAATTCAGATACCTTTGCAGAAACCTTAGAATCATTAATTCCTAAAATTCGAGCTGCTAGTAAGCCAGCATTTTTCGCATTTCCTACCCCAACCGTTGCAACAGGAATGCCTGCGGGCATTTGAACGATTGAGAGCAGAGAATCCATACCATCTAATACTTTAAGTGGAACTGGAACTCCGATGACTGGAAGTGTTGTTGCTGCTGCAATCATTCCAGGCAAGTGAGCTGCTCCTCCTGCTCCGGCAATAATTACTTTATATCCTGCCTTTGCTGCTCCGTGAGCAAATTCCAACATTTCATCCGGAGTGCGGTGGGCGCTAATAACATCAACATTAAAACTGATGCCACATTCTTCAAGAACTGTTGCAGCCTCTTGCATCACTGGCCAATCAGAGTCTGAACCCATAACAATCGCAACTTCTTGATTACTCATCGATCGCTCCTGTCATGTAGTCAACTGCGTGGGCAACTTCAGACCTTAATTGTACGAGATCATCACCAATCATGGTTACGTGAGCAACTTTGCGCCCTGGGCGCAATTCCTTCATGTATTGGTGGATTTTGAGTTTTGGGCTCCGTGCCATGAGGTGTAAATATGGCGGATACAAATCTTTACTCTTGTTTGTATCTATTCCAATGACATTGCCCATAACGGCCCACTTTGAGACAAGTGACGTATCGCCCAGCGGGAGATCTAGAACAGCACGTAAATGTTGTTCGAATTGGCTTGTTACAGATCCTTCAATACTCCAGTGGCCAGAGTTATGTGGACGAAGCGCAAGCTCATTAATAATAAGTTTGCCACCAACAACAAATAGCTCAACAGCCATAACTCCCACAAGATCGATACCTTGAGCGATTGCTAAAGCGATATTTCCGACCTCAACTGCGAGTTCCTCTGTGATATCTGGGATAGGCGTGATTGTTTGTGTACAAATTCCGTCGCTTTGCACAGTAAGAGTCGGAGCCCATGTTGCTGCCTGTCCGTGGGGAGATCTTGCAACCATAACGGCAATTTCGTAATCAAAGTTGAGTTTCTCTTCAAGCAATAGCGTCTGATTCACCTTGCTATGCAACTTCTCTAATTCTGATTGGGTAGTAATAACAAAAACTCCTCGGCCGTCATAACCGCCAGTGGGTGTTTTTGCAATAAGTGGGAAAGTGATTGGGCTTATGCCCCCGTCATAACTAGACCATTGTGGATTTGGAAGTTTGAGCTCACTTATCTTCTGCCGCATAAGTAATTTATTTTGGCTAAAAATAAAGGAAGAAGCGCGTGGAAATACTTTTACTCCAGCTTTTTCGATTGCCTCTATTGTCTTGGCAGGGACCTGCTCGTGCTCAAAAGTAACAACATCACATTTTTTTGCCCATGTCAGGACTGCAGCTTCATTGCTTAAATCCAGAACGACATAGGGAGCAATTTGTGCTGCGCTATCTGTAGATGAATTGGCAAGGAGTGAAAGTTCAATTCCAAGGTCTACTGCTGCTGGAACCATCATGCGCGCAAGCTGTCCTGCGCCGATTACACCAACTTTAGGGAAGCTCACTGTCCAGAGTTTATCGAAAGATGGACGATGTCTCCTACCGTGATCACATCTCCCGATTCCAAAAGTAACTCGCCATCTGACCCAACGCCCTTCGCTTTGCCAAAGATCTCATCGCCATTGGGTAGAAGTGCTTTGACCTCATTGCCAATTGTTGCCGAGAGCGCTCGATAAGGTGCTTTGAATTCTGCGCCTAGCAGCCAACTCTCATAGTTGTCATGGAACCTACGCAAAATTGCCGCAAGCAAATTGTTTCGGTCGATCTCAAGGCCAGAGGTGATAAAAATAGAAGAGGCTGTATCTACAGGTAATTCATTAACTTGAGTACTGACATTAATTCCAATTCCGACAATAATTCCATCTTTATATTTTTCACAAAGTATTCCAGCGATTTTTCCTGAACTTGAAATCACATCATTGGGCCATTTAGTTTGGTAGTCACGTGTTGATGTAACTTCGTTAAGAGTTTGGGCAACGCTTACTCCAGATAAAAGTGGAATCCATCCCCAGGCATCTTTTCTTTCTGGTCGTATATAAAAAGAAAAGAGGAGAGCTACATGTGGCTCTGCATCAAATGTTCGATCAAGTCGTCCTCTGCCTTCACTCTGAAATTCACTCACCACACAGTCACCGTTACTGACGAGTTCGGTTTTTAACTCATCTTGAGTTGATGTGGTCAGTGAAAGTACGCGTACTCGCCAGTAAGTAGAAGCAACTGCGCGCATAATTTTTTCTTCATCAAGTGATGCCCGTATCACTCACACCCACTTCGCTAGTAAAGTACTCACGTGACTGACTCGACAAATAGTACTGCCGGCAAGATCAAAGACTTAAAGGCACGCCTTGAAAAGGCACACGCAAGTGGAAATGATGCTGCGGTTCAAAAGCGTCATGACGCGGGCAAGATGACAGCGCGCGAACGTATCAACAAACTAGTTGACCCAGATTCATTTGTTGAATTCGATGCTTTTGCCACACACCACTCAGATAAATTTGGAATGGACAAGTCCCATCCATATGGAGATGGCGTAGTGACGGGTTATGCGACTATCGATGGAAGAACAGTTGCTCTATCTTCACAAGATTTTATGATTTTTGGTGGATCACTCGGTGAAACCATGGGTAAGAAGATCGTCAAAGTTATGGACTTCGCACTCAAGAGTGGTATTCCACTGATCAGTCTTAACGACTCTGGCGGTGCACGTATTCAAGAAGGTGTCGCATCGCTGAGCCAGTATGGCGAAATATTTAAGCGAAATGTTCGCTCATCCGGTGTTATCCCTCAGATCTCAGTAATCCTTGGGCCTTGTGCTGGTGGCGCTGTTTACTCACCTGCAATTACAGATTTCACCATCATGGTTGACCAAACGTCTCATATGTTTATTACCGGTCCAGATGTCATCAAAGCTGTAACTGGTGAAGAAGTTGGAATGGAAGAACTTGGTGGAGCTAATACTCATAACGCCAAGACAGGTAACTCACATTACTTAGCTGAGAATGAAGATGCTGCTCTTGAATATGTAAAGGCGCTACTTTCATTTTTGCCAAGTAATAACCTAGATGACGCACCGGTTTTGAGAGCCACAGAATCACAAGACATCTCACCATCAGATAGAGCCCTTGATTCTTTGATTCCTGACAATCCAAATAAGCCATATGACATGCGTATTTTAGTTGAAGCGCTACTTGATGAAGCAGATTTCCTGGAAGTCCATGCACTCTTTGCTCCTAATATTTTGGTTGGTTTTGGAAGAGTCGAGGGAAAGTCTGTTGGAATTATCGCTAACCAGCCTCAGCACTTTGCAGGAACACTAGATATTGATGCAAGTGAAAAGGCAGCTCGTTTCGTGCGCACATGCGATGCATTTGGAATCCCTGTTGTAACTCTTGTCGATGTACCCGGATTCTTGCCTGGTACAGAGCAAGAATGGAATGGAATCATTCGTCGCGGGGCAAAACTGATTTATGCATACGGTGAAGCATCTGTTCCTCTTGTCACAGTTATTACGCGCAAAGCATATGGCGGTGCTTATATCGTGATGGGCTCAAAGCATTTAGGTGCAGACATCAACCTTGCATGGCCATCTGCGCAAATTGCCGTTATGGGAGCACAGGGCGCTGTAAATATTCTTCACCGCAAAGAGATTGCAGAAAAACCAGCAAAGGCAACTGAGCTTGTAGCTGAGTACGAGGAAGAGTTACTTAACCCTTACATCGCTGCAGATCGTGGATTTATTGATGCAGTAATAGAGCCACACACAACTAGGGCACAAATTACAAAGGCGCTGGCTGCTCTTGCTAATAAACGTGTTGACCTTCCTACTCGTAAGCATGGAAATATTCCACTCTAATGGCACACAGTGAAGGTTTCCCCCGCGAGTTTAAAAAGCTCGGGTTCACAATCCATAGTGGTACTCCTACACCTGATGAACTATTAGCACTTTCACGCGTGATTGATCATTTAGAGAAGAATCAGAATCCGGGAAAGAAATATAGAAGTTCTTGGGCAAGACTTAAGATCGCAAGTTCGCTACCCAAACGTTGGGGAACTACAGCCTCATGAGTAAAAGAATTATTCTTGCCTCAGCCTCACCATCACGTAAGCGTTTACTTGAGTCTGTCGGAATCACACCTGAAATCATTGTGAGTGGTGTCGATGAGGAGACCCCCGAGCTTCTTACTTTGCCTCCTGCAGAATTAGTTATCGCTCTGGCTATTTTAAAAGCGCATACTGTTCATCAAAAAAACAAAGGACTAACTAACGCGCTTATTGTTGGCTGTGACTCTACATTTGAATTTAATGGGCAATCACTGGGTAAGCCTGGAAGTGTTGAGAACGCTATAGAGCGTTGTCAGATGCTCAGCGGCAAGAGTGGCTACTTACACACCGGCCATAGTGTTATAGATACCGACCAAGGAATTGAAGTCTCAGACATCTCCACCTCAAAGGTGACATTTGCAAAGATGACTGATGAGGAAATTCAAGATTATGTTGATAGTAAAGAGCCATTAGAAGTTGCTGGAGGATTTACTTTAGATGGCCTGAGCGCTCCTTTTATTACACATGTTGAAGGCGACCCCAGTGGAATTATTGGACTTTCACTTCCTACTCTTCGCAAAATTACTCTTAACCTCGGACTCAATTGGTCTGATATTTCACCAGTGAAGGCGACGCGATGAGTAAAAAGATATCTGCTGTACTCATTGCTAACCGTGGTGAAATCGCGGTTCGAGTTGCTCGTGCATGCCGTGACCATGGTGTGAAGTCAATCGCAATTTATTCTGATGAGGATCGTGACTCTCTGCATGTTGCTACCGCTGATGAGGCATTTGCACTTCATGGATTATCTGCTGCAGAAACATATCTTGATCAAACTAAAATTCTAAAGACTGCCAAAGAGGCAGGCGCTGACGCAATTCACCCTGGTTATGGTTTCTTATCTGAAAACGCTGAGTTCGCAGAGCGCGTCATTAAGGCAGGACTTGTGTGGATCGGTCCTCCACCTGCTGCAATTCGCGCACTAGGTGACAAAGTATCTGCACGTAAGATTGCAGCAAAAGTCGGAGCCCCGCTTGTTGCTGGTACAGCAGATCCCGTTGATTCACCAGATGAAGTTATTGAATTTGCGAAAAAGCATGGACTACCAGTTGCGATCAAAGCAGCACACGGTGGCGGAGGTCGCGGCCTTAAAGTTGCCTTCACTATGGAAGAAATTCCAGAGCTCTTTGCTTCGGCTGTGCGCGAAGCAATCACAGGATTTGGTCGAGGTGAATGCTTTGTCGAACGTTATCTAGACAAGCCTCGTCACGTTGAAACACAGTGTCTAGTTGATTCACATGGAAATGCAGTTGTTGTGAGTACTCGCGACTGTTCACTTCAACGTCGTCACCAAAAGCTTGTAGAAGAAGCTCCTGCTCCGTTTTTAAGTGAAGCACAAATCAAACAGTTATATGACTCAAGTAAAGCGATCATGCGCGAGGTTGGTTATGTTGGTGCTGGAACTTGTGAATTCTTAGTTGGAAAAGATGGAACTATTTCATTTCTAGAAGTAAATACTCGCCTACAAGTTGAGCACCCTGTAAGTGAAGAAGTAACCGGATTAGACCTAGTCCGTGAACAGCTCAAAATTGCCTCCGGGGAAAAGATAAGCCCTACTGATCCGGTTATCCGGGGACACAGTATTGAATTTAGAATTAATGGTGAAGATCCAGGAAATGGCTTCTTGCCATCCCTTGGAACAATTACCAAGTGGGAAGTTCCATCTGGCCCAGGTGTGCGCATTGATGCAGGTTTTGACCATGGCCACACAATTGGTTCGCACTTTGATTCATTGCTCGCTAAGTTGATTGTTACTGCAGCAACAAGAGAAGAAGCAATTGAACGAGCACGTAGGGCGCTTAGTGAATTTGATATTGGGGGCCTTGCAACAGCACTTCCCTTCCACAGGGCGATTGTGAATGATCCTAATTTCACAAAAGAATTTAAGGTCTACACAAGCTATATAGAAAATGAATTTAAAAACGATATCCAACCTTTCTCATATAAGAAAGGTGTTGCAGCCTCACATGCAGCCTCACAGAAAGTGGTTGCAGAAGTTAACGGACATCGTTTTGAAGTTGTTGTTCACTCAGAGGAAAAAGGCGATAAGCGCCACAAAATCAAGAGCAATGTCCTGGGCAAAGCAACAGGCAATACTCTAAATAGCCCCATGCAGGGAACTGTTGTGAAAATAG
Organism: uncultured Actinomycetes bacterium; assembly: GCA_903897155.1. Classification (GTDB taxonomy): domain Bacteria; phylum Actinomycetota; class Actinomycetes; order Nanopelagicales; family Nanopelagicaceae; genus PALSA-747. The sequence continues at coordinate 16,158 of CAIUAO010000128.1, forward strand.
TTAAGGCAAATGGTGATCGAGTTGAAGCTGGGGACCTCATAGTTGTTCTTGAGGCGATGAAAATGGAACAACCACTCATTGCTCATAAAGCAGGAACTATCACCCAGTTAAATGTTGGTGTTGGGCAAACAGTTTCTAGCGGGGAAACCCTCTGTGTTATTGAGGACGAGTAGCTTTCTAAACTCTGTAATTGGATTACTGCTTTAGCTGATCCAAGTGACCAACACGGTGATTAGTTGTGAGTTGTAAAATTTCACTCAATGTAAGTTTCCCTCGTTCGGCATGAATGCCGGTTCGGTTCCAATCCGCCGGAGCAATCTGCTTGAGTATGTCGACCATATGAGCACATGAATTTTCAATTGCTGCTATCGACACTTCCACACTACGTCCTGGATAGTGCAGCGCTGTTGGAAATATTTCTTCATCGAAGGGAATAATTGCTGGGCTATCAACACTTAGTATGTTAAGGAATCGCACTGCAAAATGTGCATCTGAATCTGCCATATGGTGAATCACATATGCGTGCGACCATTCACCCTCTTTAGGAGAAGTATTTACTTTGTTTGGTGAAATGGCTCGTGCATAACTACAAAATTCTTTAGTTGCGCTCTCAAACTGGTGAAGGATCTCTTTAGTCATACCTAGATAGTACTCATGTATTTACCGATGCGATGAGGAGCAGCCAGCTACTACCCTCTAGGGATTAAGCCCACCTTGTTATAAACATCAGCAAGAGTCTTATCGGCAACAACTTCTGCCTTTTGGGCCCCTGCCTTTAGAATTTTTTCTAAATGAGATCTGTCATCTAGTAGCTCAAGAGTTTGCTTGCGGATTGGAGCTAGGTAGTTTGTAACTACTTCAGCAACGGCTCCCTTGAAATCGCCGTAGCCTTTGCCTTCAAATTCTTTCTCAATATCTGCAACTTTGCTTCCAGAGAGAGCAGAGTAAATAGTCAGCAGATTTGAGATTCCAGGCTTCTCTTTCTCATCAAACTTAATTTCTCGGCCCGTATCTGTTACGGCACTCTTAATCTTCTTTGTATTTACTTCAGGGGTTTCTAAAATTTCAATAAGACCAGAGAGAGAATCAGCAGATTTACTCATCTTTGATGTTGGGTCTTGAAGATCATAAATCTTTGCACCCGCCTTGAGAATATAACCTTCAGGGATTGTGAATGTCTGTCCATACGTGGAGTTAAATCTTTGAGCGAGGTCACGTGTGAGTTCAATATGTTGGCGTTGATCTTCGCCCACCGGAACTTGGTTTGCTTGGTAAAGCAAAATGTCTGCAGCCATCAACATCGGATATGTGAAAACTCCAACACCTATACGTTCATTACCAACTTTTTGTGATTTATCTTTGAATTGAGTCATGCGGCTTGCTTCACCAAAACCAGTCAAACATTCCATTACCCAAGCTAATTGATTGTGAGCAGGAACATGTGACTGAACAAAAAGTGTGCAACGATCTGGATCAAGTCCCAGAGCAATAAGTTGAGCTACTGATGTCAAAGTATTTTGATGCAACTCTTTTGGATCCGGCGAGGATGTCAGCGCATGTAGATCTACTACACAATAAAAAGCATCATGGGTGTTTTGAAGTTCAACCCATTGCTTGACTGCGCCTAAATAATTACCAAGATGAAATGAGCCATTGGTTGGCTGAATGCCTGAAAGAACTCGATCTTTACTCACGGGGCTTATCTTCCCATTCCAAGCGCGAGATGAGTAACTGACCTGCCCGTTTTCCTTCAACAGATAAGACTTTAATCCGTGCTGTGGCAAGTGAAATCACATCGTTCACCTCGGCAAGCCTGCCAAGTGAGTGCATGACGTATCCACCAACAGTTTCATAGGGTCCATCGGGAATTTCAATACCAGTCTGTTCTTTGAGATCTTCTAAGGAAATGAGTGCATCTACCTCAAAATCTCCGGAGCGTGCCTGCGCTGTAACCTCAGTCGACATCGTGTCATATTCATCATGAATATCACCTATAAAGCATTCAACAATATCTTCAAGAGTGACAATTCCATCTGTTCCACCGTATTCATCTAAAACGATTGCAAGATGAGCTCTGCGTGCTCGCATCTCTGTAAGTGCGGGCAGCACTCCTTTGGTTCCAGGCAAAAAAATCATAGGGCGCATGATTTCAAAAATCGTGCGGGATAACTCTGCTTCTTGGAGATTTAATAGGTCGCGAACATGAATAAACCCAATTACTTCATCACTACTACCACGTGTAACTGGGTATCTAGAATGGGCAGTGGCTTTTGCTTCTACCATTGCCTCTTTAATTGTTAGGCCAGCATCAAGAAAATCAACTTCAATCCTTGGAACCATAATTTCATGAAGTGATAAGTCTCCAGTTTCAAATACATCTTCAACAATATCGCGCTCTTCATCAGAAAGTGCAGCGTGCCCTGTAACCATTTCAACAAGTTCAGCTTCACTAATCTCACTTCGCACTTCATGTGCTTTCACACCGAAGAGACGAACAATTACATCAGTAGATTTGGAAAGCAACCAGATTGCTGGTCTAAATATTTCAGCAATTCGATCGATGGTAGGCGCTGATGCGAGCGCAATTTTCTCGGTGCGATATAAAGCTAATCGCTTTGGTACTAACTCTCCAACTACTAATGAAATGTAGGCAATAACTAGAGTGAGGCCAAATAAAGAAAGAGCTGTGCTCAGGGAGTGAGAAAGCCCCCATTCCTCAAGTTGTGGGATAACAAAAGATGTACCTAATCTTTCAGAGCCAAGCGCCGCAGAGAGAAATCCGCAAAATGTAACTCCAACTTGTGCTGCCGCTAAAAAGCGATTGGGATTTTTTGTTAACTTTGCAAGACGCGCAGTTCGACTTACTCGAACGCCACTTGCCTGCATCTGGCGCAGCTGTGACTCCCTCAGAGATATCAGGGCGATCTCAGCCGCCACAAAGAGCCCAGCAACGATGATAAAGAGCAGGACGAGGCCAATATCTAGAAGGAGGACCCCCAGGCTGGCTACGTGTGTATTCACACTCACAAGGGTATCGGCTAATCTTTACCTATCTTCAGACTTCCGTCTGAGGTGCTTTACCTTCATCCAACGGATCGTCGGGCACGTACCGCCCGGAGAAGGAGTGAATAACTCATGGCTTCAGTCGTATTTGAAAACGCATCACGAATCTACCCGGGCACAACCAAGCCGGCTGTAGATAAATTAAACCTCACAGTAAATGACGGAGAATTTCTTGTTCTCGTCGGCCCATCTGGCTGCGGAAAATCAACATCCCTTCGCATGCTTGCCGGTCTTGAAGAAGTTGATGGTGGAACCATCCGTATTGGCGACCGCGATGTCACACATGTCGCACCAAAAGATCGCGATATCGCAATGGTCTTCCAGTCATATGCTCTCTACCCACATATGTCAGTAGCAGAAAATATGGGCTTTGCCTTGAAGATTGCTGGTGTTGAAAAAGCAGAGCGTGATCGCCGAGTACTTGAAGCGGCAAAACTTCTTGACCTTGAAGATTATTTAGATCGCAAGCCAAAAGCACTTTCTGGTGGTCAACGCCAACGCGTTGCCATGGGACGAGCAATTGTTCGCGAACCACAAGTTTTCTTAATGGATGAGCCACTTTCAAACCTTGATGCAAAGCTCCGTGTTGCTACTCGAACACAAATTGCCGCACTTCAACGTCGCCTAGGAATTACAACAGTTTATGTAACGCACGACCAGGTTGAAGCGATGACAATGGGAGACCGTGTAGCGGTCCTTAAAGATGGCTTATTGCAACAAGTTGATA
>CAIUAO010000129.1 GCA_903897155.1 uncultured Actinomycetes bacterium
TGTCATTCGTGTTCTGCGCAAGAGCGATGATTACCGAGCAGACTTTACTGAATTGGTTTCTAAGATTGTGAAGCGCAGTGAGGCAAACCAATGAAGCTCTTTCGCGCGATTGTTCTTACACCCATCAAGTTTTACCAAAAATGGATTTCACCCAGCCTTGCGCCTAGGTGCAAGTACTACCCATCGTGTTCTCAATACGCAGTAGATGCGATTAGCGCATATGGAGTGCGCGGAGTTCTGATGGCCACCTGGAGGGTAGTGCGTTGTAATCCATGGTCACACGGTGGTGTTGATTATGCGGTTGTTCAGGCACCTGTCAAAAATCCTATGAACCTCAAAGGAGCTATCTAATGGATTCGATCCTAAAACCATTGTATTACGCCGTTTCTTGGGTGATGACGGTAGTTCATTCAGCCCTTGGATATGTTCTTGGTAAAGATAACCACGAGTCACTGAAGTGGACCCTATCGATCGTCTCACTTGTGATCATCATTCGCGTTCTTCTGATTCCACTTTTCGTCAAGCAGATCAAGAGCCAGCGCGCTATGACGGTTCTGCAACCAAAGATGAAAGAGATCCAAAAGCGTCACAAGGATGATCGCCAGAAGCAATCAGAAGAGATGATGAAGCTCTATAAAGAGCATAAGACAAACCCTCTTGCATCATGCTTCCCACTTCTTGCCCAGGCACCTATTTTTTATGCACTCTTTCGTGTACTTAACGGAATTGCCAATAATCATTCGTTTGTGCCAGGAGTAATTACACCCAAGTTATTGCAGAGCGCCCACGATGCTAAATTCTTAGGTGCCCCTATTGCCGAAAGTTTCCTCAACGCTCACATCACCTCAACAAAAATTGTCACGGTTATTTTGATTGTATTTATGTCAGCAACAACGTTCACAACACAGCGCCAGCTGATGGTCAAAGGAATGCCAAAGATGGATTCCTCAAATAACATGATGGTCCAACAACAGAAAATTATGTTGTATGTCTTCCCAATTATTTTTGCTGTATCCGGCGTGAACTTCCCAATTGGTGTTTTGATCTATTGGTCAACAACAAACTTGTGGACATTTGGTCAGCAGTACTACGTCATTAAAAGAAACCCAACACCAGGTTCACCTGCATATGAAGAGTTACAAAAAAAGCGTGGCATCAGTGATGGAACTGGCCCAGATGTAGTGAGCCCAGAAGGTATGAGCGAATCTGAAAACCAGAGCCGCCAACGCCAACAACCGAAAAAGAAGAAAAGACGCCGATAAATTTAAATATGTATAAAAGGTGCAATAACGCATAAATAGGATATTCAATAAAAGGAGCTAAAAATGCCAGAGAAAACAGAAGAAGAGACCCCAAAGAAGCCACTGATCTCACGCCTTGAAGAAGAGGGCGATGTTGCAGCCGACTACCTAGAGGGCCTACTTGATATTGCAGACCTTGATGGAGATATCGATATCGATGTCGAAAACGAGAGAGCTGCTCTGGCAATTGCCGGAGGCAAGCTCGGTCACCTAGTAGGAGAACGCGGTGAGGTACTTGATGCACTCCAGGAGCTCACTCGCCTTGCTGTACATACAAGCCTTGGCGAGCGCAGCCGCCTGATGCTAGATATCGATAACTTCCGTAGCTCTAAGAAAGAGGAGCTAGCCAAGCTAGCCCACGAGATTGCCGAAGAAGTGAAGTCCACAGGGGAGCAGATCAAGCTCAAGCCTATGAACGCCTTTGAACGTAAGGTCATCCACGACACCATCCAGGAAATAGGCCTCACCAGCGAATCTGAAGGCGAAGAGCCAAACCGCTGCGTGGTCGTCCTGCCTCAGGAGTAATTACCCTCTGTGAGCGTTTCACGTGAAACACTCCTAGCCGAGTACTTCAAAGAAAACGGCCCAAAAGCAGATCGCTATGCCCAGATCCTTGCCACATGGGGGATCGAGCGAGGGTTGATCGGCCCTAAAGAGGGCCCGCGCATCTGGGATCGCCATATCGCTAACTGCCTTCCCATCACCACGCTGATCCCTGCGGAGAGTAAAATTGTAGATATCGGCTCCGGGGCTGGACTGCCCGGCATAGTTATTGCCCTCGCCAGGCCAGATCTAACCGTCACCTTGATTGAGCCCCTCCAGAGGCGTGTGGACTTCCTCAATGAAGTGGTCGCTGAGCTAGAACTCCCAATTACTGTTATTCGAGGCAAGGCCGAGAGTGTGAAAAAGGGCTTTGACGTGGTGACGGCCCGAGCCGTAGCCCCGCTGCCCAAGCTTGTGCCCATGAGTTGGCACCTTGTGAAGGCCGGCGGATCCTTGCTTGCCATGAAAGGTGAATCTGCCCAAGAGGAGATCGAGCAGACCCCTGAGCAGAAAAGGTCAACGACCACCCTGCACCTCATTGAATTGCCAGATTTTGAGCCAGCACGGGTGATCCAAGTTCATCGCCAGGCCTAAGCATGCTTAACTGCGCCCATGGATCAGGCAGGCAAGAAAGTCATTGGAATCAGGCGCCTGAAAGAGGCGATGCCTACGCCGATCAAAACAAGAATTTTTACAGTCGCCAATCAAAAAGGCGGAGTAGGTAAAACAACCTCTGCAGTCAACCTTGCAGCAGCGCTAGCAATGGGGGGCTTAAAAGTATTGGTGATCGATCTAGATCCACAAGGCAACGCCTGCACAGCACTTGGGGTTGATCGCGAAAACTTACCTGGAATGTATGAAGTATTAGTAGAAGAGATGGCGCTATCAGAGACCATTCAAAAAGTTGCTGGATTTCCATCACTGGAATGCGCCCCAGCAAATAAAGAATTAGCAGGAGCAGAGATTGCACTTGTGACATTTGTTGCCCGCGAAAGTATTTTAAAAAACGCACTCACAAAATATTTATCAGTACGCGATGCTCGTGGTGATCGTTTGGATTATGTCATTATCGATTGCCCACCATCTCTTGGTCTATTAACAATTAATGCACTTACTGCAACTGAAGAAGTTCTTGTTCCGATTCAATGCGAGTACTACTCACTTGAAGGAATTTCATTATTGATGGAAACACTTGGCAAAGTGCAAAAAGCATTGAACCCACTTGCTCGCGTGAGCACAATACTTTTAACAATGTTTGACTCACGTACTCGTTTAGCAAATGATGTTGCAGATGATGTACGCAGACATTTTCCAAAGGAACTAATCGATATTCCAATTCCGCGCGCAGTAAGAGTTTCAGAAGCTCCGTCATTTAATCAAACAGTCATGACATACGACGCTTCATCTCCGGGCGCTATTGCGTACTTAGGCGCCGCTCGTGAAATTGCTCGACGTGGAAGCGCTGCCTAATGGCAACTCGCAAAGGTGGACTCGGAAGAGGTTTAGATGCACTTATCCCAACAACACCTATCGGGGATATAACAAATAATTCCGGAGTAGATGTCGGTTCAGCATTTGAAGTTGATATCAATGCAATTGCTCCTAACCCAAAACAACCGCGCACAGTTTTCGATGAAGAAGCGTTAGCAGAACTTGCTGCGTCGATTAAAGAGGTAGGTGTATTGCAACCTCCTGTAGTTCGTGATTTAGGATCAGGGCGTTATGAATTAATTATGGGTGAGCGCCGCCTTCGCGCAACAAAGCTTGCTGGTCTTAAAACAATTCCTGTCATTATTCGCCAGAGCAAAGATAATGAAATGCTCCGGGAAGCTTTGCTAGAAAATATTCACA
>CAIUAO010000130.1 GCA_903897155.1 uncultured Actinomycetes bacterium
CTCTCCTATCTACTTCTTCCAATGCTGATCATGAGCTTTGGTTGCGCTCTGTACTTCATTCCTAACGCAAGTACAGGCCTTCACAATGCCGGTCAGCACGACACGGGCGTAGCGAGCGCAATGCTCAACACCTCCCAGCAGATCGGTGGCTCTCTCGGTGCTGCGCTTCTCAACACCATCGCAATCTCTTCTGCCGCAGCGTTCGCCAAGGGTCATACATCCCTGGGCGCACAGACAGCGGTCTTTGCCCAGGTCCATGGCTTCACAACGACCTTTAAATGGGGCGCTGTGTTTCTTGCTTCATGCGCCCTCATTTCGGCCTTCATGATCAATGTGGGTAAGGATTCCCTCGTGGAGCACGAAGGAGCCGGCCTCTAAGTTCTGCCCTTTGAGCCTTCTTGCGTTAAACTTGTATTTGCAAGTCATTCGCAAGAAGGAGCATGGTGAATACGCCAGTCAAAGTTCAAAAGGTCTCTAAGAACCCTTTTAAGGCCCTATCCCCAGATGAACGTAGGCGCCTTGGCGCAATGTTTGGCGTGATCTTCTTTCTCCTTATTGGCGGAACCCTATTGATGTGGGCTGCAACATCTGGCCATTACAAACTCCATGATGGAACTATTTTTGGTTGGGGTACGGGCTTTCTCGCTCTGACTCTGGGCATGCGCCACGCCTTTGATGCCGACCATATCTCTGCGATTGATAACACCACGAGAAAACTTATGGCTGAAGGTCAGCGTCCTATGGGCGTTGGTTTTTTCTTCTCTCTGGGTCACTCTTCCGTCGTAACATTCTTGGCAATCCTTTTGAACTTTGGACTTAAAGCTTTAGGCGGGCAAGTAACAGATACACATTCGGCTCTGCACCACTACACCGGCCTTGTTGGCACAACGGTCTCTGGCGCCTTTCTGATGCTAATCGCGCTTTTGAATCTGATTGTTTTGATCTCGGTGGTAAAAGTATTTAGAAAGATGCGCCAAGGTTTATATGACGAGGCGCAATTAGAGAAGCACTTAGATTCACGCGGATTTATGATGCGCTTTTTTGGTCCCATAGCCCGCCGCATTGATGCCAGTTGGAAGATGTATCCCCTCGGAATTCTCTTTGGCCTTGGCTTTGATACGGCTACCGAAGTGGCGCTGCTCGTGCTTGCTGGCTCCACAGTTGTTGCAGGACTTCCGTGGTGGGCCATCTTGTCTCTGCCTATGCTCTTTGCTGGAGGCATGAGCCTTTTAGATACGATCGATGGATCCTTCATGAACTTTGCTTACGGTTGGGCATTTTCTAAGCCTGTGCGCAAGGTCTATTACAACATAGTTATTACAGGGCTTTCAGTAGTCGTCGCAATCTTTATTGGCGGACTTGAGGTAGCGCAAGTGATTGCCGGTCAGCTCAATCTCTCTGGAGGGTTTTGGAATTACGCACTGGACTTTAATATCAATAAAGCTGGAGTTATTATCGTTGCGATCTTTGTTGGCGTCTGGGTAAGCGCGCTAGCTATTTGGCGCTTTGGAAATATTGAACAACGCTGGCATGAACATGCTCATAGCGCTCAGATCTCCCGCGGAGATATTGAGGATCACACCAAAGCAGGCGTTGAATTAGGCCCCATCACTGCAGGATTTAGGATCGACTAAGTAACTCCACAAAGTAGGATTTACATATGGTTTTGATCATTCCCTCACGTATCTGGGAGTACATCATCGCTGGTCTTGCCATCATCTTGGCACCAGGCCCCAGCGTGCTCTTCACTATTGCTAGAGCAATTGCCTGGGGCAGATTAACTGCGGTACTGACCTGTCTTGGAAATACCTTTGGGATGTTTACCGTCTCAGTCGTTGTTGCCTTTGGACTTGGGCCAATCTTTCAACATAACCACACCATCTATATCACCATGCAGTGGATGGGCGCTTTATATCTTGTTTATCTTGGCATCATGGCAATCAGGGAGGCACGCACACATGCCGCGCAGATGACAACGCTTAAGGGAAGTAAGCCCACCTATTGGAAAACTATCCGCGAGGGTTACATGGTCGGTGTTTTAAACCCTAAGGGAATTATCTTCTTCGCTGCAATCTTGCCGCAATTTACAGATTCATCTAAAGGTCATCTCACCTCCCAGCTGCTTCTTTTAGGTTTCATCTTTGTCTTTCTAGGTTTTTTCTGCGACAGCGGCTGGGGCATCCTTGCTGGCTCATTTCGCAACTGGCTCGCTTCCAATGATCGCCGCTTGGTGCAACTTCGCATCGTCGGTGGCGTGGTGATGATGGGCTTGGGTGTTATTACCTTTGTAAACTCACTCCTACAGAAGTAAATAAACTAAACGCCGAGATAAGTAGGAAATTATGGGACAAGCCCGCACAACAATTAGCCCAAGCCATCTGACATATGCATGGGATAGCTGCCACAGATGTTTATGGCTTCAATATAACCACAGCGTTCAACCCCCTGTAACAATGCCGCTGATTGGCGATCTTGCCGATATGCAGGAGCGTTATTTTATTGGCGCAAAGGCATCAGATATGCACCCAGATCTTCCTGAAGGAAAAGTCCATAGCCATGGCGGATGGGTCATCTCCAAAAATATTATTGTTGACGGCAAGGACAGCGGATTTTTTCTTCGCGGCAAATATGACTTATTGCTTGAATTTGCCGATGGAACATTTGGCATTGTTGATTGCAAACTACAGAAAAATGATTACGACAAGAGCGTTTTCTATGCCCCTCAGCTTGAGTCCTATGCATTTGCCCTTGAGAATCCACAAAAAGATGAACCTAAAAAGATCAGCCTGACAGGGCTCTATACATGGTCACTCAACAAAGCATCAGGTAATCTCAAAGTTGGCTTTGGCTATCACGTCAATAACTCTTGGTATCCAGCAGAGCGCAACCCAATTGCTCTGCAAGAGCGCTTATCTAATTTGATCCGTATGGTTCAGGGGCAATGTCCGCCATCAAAAGATAATTGCGAGCAGTGCAAATATGTGGATGCACGTCGTGAAGTGCTAGGAAACGGCTAGTCCTTCTTAGGAAAGTCCTTAAGGATCTGCGCCTTTGCATCAGAGGCATAGATATCAACATATTCTTGACCTGAAATCTTTTGGATCCCTTGCATGATCTCATCGGTGACCTTGCGCAAGTATGTAAGGTCTGATGAATCGCCTTGGAAATACATAGGTTCTCCGAAAACCATTTCTACGCGCCGGACCTTAGGCACGATCTGTCCTGTTGGTTGAATCTCTGCGGTGTTAAACATTGCAACAGGAACGATGGGCGCACCTGAATCAATAGCCATGCGAGCTATTCCTGTGCGACCTTTATAAAGCTTGCCATCAGGAGAGCGTGTGCCCTCTGGGTAGATGCCAATGCACTGGCCAACCTCTAGAAGGTTTAAGCCTGTTCTAATTGCTGCCTCACTTCGGCGCCCACCTGATCTATCAACAGGAACTTGGCCGAGTGCTTGGAAGGTGAGCTTTTTGATAAACCCTTTAAGGCCAGGAGAGGTGAAGTACTCACTCTTTGCCATGAAGGTCACTTTGCGTGGCACAACTAAAGGCATAAATATTGAATCACTAAAGGAGAGATGGTTAGAGGCAATGATCACAGGTCCGACATTGGGCACATTGCGAAGCCCTGAGACTTTAGGCCGAAAGAGAACCATCAAGATTGGAGTCAGGAACGACTTCAAAAATGTATATGCCACGGGGAGTAATTTAGTGCTTACTGCGCACTCTGTGACACCATCTGAGCGTGAGCAAGAATACAAATACCCAGTCTTTGCACCTTTCTGGGAACAAAATTGGAGTTTTGCTCCTCCACGGATTTCTTGGCTCCCCTGCATCGATCGCGCCGTGGGCTCAGGGAATACATTCTGCAGGTTTCACTGTCAGTGCGCCAAGACTTGAAGGACATGGAACAGATTGGCACGATCTGGCGCAAACGACATGGAGTGATTGGTATTTAAGTGCTGAAGAAGCACTTCTTGAATTAAAAAAGAGTTGCGAGCAAATCTTTGTTGCAGGTTTTGATATGGGCGGAGCACTTGCCCTTCGTTTGGCACAAATTCGCGGAAGTGAAATCGAAGCCTTAATACTTCTTAATCCATCGATCGGTGATGAAGGAAGATTTGGCAAGGTGATACCGCTACTCAAAAACTTTATTCACTCGGTTAAAAATAGCCAGAGCGCTACAGCAGCGCCAGACTCACCGGCGGATACCTATTCGCGTATACCTCTGAAAGCTTATGGCTCACTTCAAAAATTATGGAAGCGAGTAACAGAAGATCTCTACCTTGTAGATATTCCCATGCTTATTTGCTATTCAGAGAATGATCAAACGGTAAGCCCCATAAGTTCAGAGATCATTATGGATGAGGTCTACTCACCCATCATTCGTGAGGTCGTCTTTGAGAAATCTCTCCACAATGTTGCCCATGACTTTGAAGCGCAAGAACTCATCGATGAGAGCAATGAATTCATCTTCGATGTGCTCTCGGGCAATCTTGAAGTAGATGACGAGACAGAACTGATTAATGCAGAATTTGATTCCATTGTTTCAGGGCTTTCGCTAGATGAATCCTCACCGACCACTTACTTAGATGAGCTTGATCGCATTGATGATGAGCACTTCGTGCAGCCCAATCCCCCTCTGCCCACAACTGATCACTTAGGAAGAGTTGCGATTGCAGGTTTAATCGGCGGTCCAGTTTATTTATTGATCGAATTTGTTACTGGCTTTGATCTTTTAGGTTTTGGGCCATGGCCAGGAATACTGGCATTTATCGGCGGCGTTGTGACTTCAATTGTTAAATTTGCGCGCCCAGATGATGACTTTGAAGACGGTGCGATCGTTTAGTTTTGTTTATTTATAGTGAATTAATGTCTTGCTAAATCAGCAACGCCAACCAAACCAGCGTCATTTCCTAACTCGGCAGCAAATACCTTTGGGCTTGGGTGTTTTTTATTAAATGGCATATATTTTTCAATTGCCGCTCGGGTTGGCGCCATAAGAATCTCACCCGCTTCAGCAACGCCTCCGCCAATCACCACGCAAGCTGGATCAACAACCATTGCAATGGTGACAATCCCTGCCCCTAGCCAATCCCCTGTTGTATTAAATGCAGCAATTGCAAGTGCATCTCCTTCGCGCGCTGCAGCCATGATGTGATCGCCTTTAAGGTTTTCAATCTTCCCGCCAGCTCTAGCAAGTAGTTTTTCGCCCTTATCTGGTGATCTTTCAATCTCTTCTTTTAAGTGTCGGTGAAGGGCAGAACCTGATGCATATTGCTCAAAGCAACCACGAGCCCCGCATCCGCATTCAATTCCGTTAGGAACAACTCGAACATGGCCAAATTCACCGGCAACACCGAAAGCGCCGCGATATAACTCACCATCATTAACTAAACCGCCGCCAATTCCTGTGCCAATAGTTAACATCATGACATCGTTTTCACCGCGCCCTGCGCCATATTTTGCTTCACCCCACGCTGCAGCATTCGCATCGTTTTCAATAACAACAGGTAATAAAATTTCTTTCCTGATTTCATTATGTAAATTCACGCCATTCCATCCTGCAATATTTGGCGCAGCAAGCATTGTTTGGCGATCAGATGAGACAAAGCCAGCGGCAGAGATCCCTACTGCTGCTATCTCTTTCTCGGGGTATTGCGCTAAGAGTTCTTGAATAACACCAATAATAGTTTGTGTGAGTTCACTTCCACCGGCTTTAGGGGTGTCCTCCCTATGGGTGGTGAGAATATTTCCTTGGCTATCAACGACGCCGCCTAGGACCTTTGTCCCTCCGACATCTATTCCAATACTGAGCTCTGGCACTAGTGAAGATTACCCTCTCCCGATAACGTTCTCCCCATGATTGAGGTAACTACGCCCCAAATTGCCCCCGAGGCAACTACAGGCAATCTCACGCGAGTCATTACTACGCGCGCGACAAACACACCAGATCGCACCGTTATCTCACGGCCCATGGGCGCAGGTTGGCACCCAGTAAGCGCCAAAGAATTTCATGAGGAGATCGAATCTGTAGCAAAAGGATTAATTGCTAAAGGAGTCAGCGCCGGTGATCGCGTAGCGATCATGGCTAAGACCAGATATGAATGGACAGTCCTTGATTTCGCTATTTGGTATGCAGGAGCAATATGCGTGCCGATCTATGAAACATCTAGCGCAGAACAAGTGAAGTGGATTTTAGAAGATTCAGGTTCAACGCTCCTTATTGTTGAAACTCCCCTTCATGCAGAATTAGCAGAGCCGGTTATGCCAAGTGCATGCAAAGAAGTTTTAATCATTACAAATAACGCCCTTCCTGATTTGCAGAGCGCCGGGGCATACGTTTCAGATCATGAAGTCGCCTCGCGTATTGCAGGTACCCAGCCAGATCACGTTGCAACGCTGATCTATACATCAGGCACAACAGGCAATCCCAAGGGCGTAACAATTACTCATCGTAACTTTATGTATGAGTGCGACAACGTAGTTAATTACGCTGCAGCAGAATTCTTACGTGAAGGTGGCTCGACCCTTCTCTTTCTTCCCATTGCCCACGTCTTTGGCCGCATGATCCAAATTGGAGCCCTCACTGCTGGCCTTCATCTTGCTCACTGCCAAGATGTAACAAAGCTCCCACAAGATCTTCAAAGCTTTAAGCCAACCTTGGTTTTGGCCGTTCCAAGAATATTTGAACGTATTTATAACGGCGCAGAAGCAAAAGCGATCGAGGGCGGCAAGGGAAAGATATTCACGCTCGCAGTTGATGTTGCCGTTAAATATTCGCAAGGTATAGAGAGCGGAAAGATTTCAGCTTCTCTTCGTATTAAGCACGCACTCTTTGACAAGCTTGTCTATTCCAAGATTCGCACGGGCCTTGGTGGCCGCGTGAGTGCATCTATCTCAGGAGGGGCGCCACTATCTCCTCGCCTTGGTCACTTCTTTAGAGGCGCTGGAATTAACATCCTTGAAGGTTATGGACTAACTGAAACAACAGCAGGTGCAACTCTGAATGTTCGCACAGCGCAGAAAATTGGAAGTGTTGGAAAGCCCGTTCCTGGAATTACTATCAAGATTGCAGATGATGGTGAAATTCTTATTAAAGGACCAATCATCATGCAGGGGTATTGGAAGAATGAGAAAGCCACTACAGAGGCGATTGAATCTAATGGCTACTTCCACACAGGAGATCTAGGCGCTATTGATAGTGATGGATTTGTGAGCATTGTTGGACGCAAGAAAGAACTCATTATTACCTCTGGCGGCAAGAATGTTGCTCCAGAAGTTTTGGAAGATCGCTTGCGCTCTCACCCGCTTGTGAGCCAATGCATGGTCGTTGGGGATAACAAGCCGTTTATTGCAGCGCTAGTCACTCTAGATCCAGATGCAGTTAAGACATGGGCTCGTATTAATAAAAAGCATGAACTTGCCCCAGAACAACTTGCCTCAGACCCCGCGCTTCTAGATGTCATTCAAAGCGCTGTTGATGAAGCAAATAAGGCCGTCAGTAGAGCAGAATCGATTAGAAAATTCACAATTCTTCCTGTTGATTTCACAATCGCAGGAGGCCAACTCACGGCTAAACTCTCGGTCAAGCGCCACGTCGTTAACCAACAATTTGCCAGCGAGATCGCCGCACTCTTTGAATAATATTAAGTACAGTTGAATAAAGTTGTCTAAATCTCTCGCGCTACCCAGAGATCTCGCTGACACACTCGCAAGAGACTTGTCACTACTTTCTTATTCAATCGATAAGGCAATAGGCCGCTCCAGTACAACAGCCAAGATGCGCACTGATCTGCGCCAGATGCGTCTTTCACTCGGCGCACTTTCTCACTCAATTCGTCATACCGATGACTTTGCTACTTGCGTGAAAAATTCACCTATCGCTTTCTCTCTTGAAGAGAATACAGAGAGCGACAAAATACTCATGATGAGTGTGAACCTGACAACTCATGAATTCATGGCGAGCCTTATCCCTGAATTTTCACAGCTCATCATGCAAATCTGCGAAGGGAAGTTTCGAATTCGTGCTGCCCTTATTCCTAAAAATACTTATGGGCTCACCAAGCGCGAGGTGAGCGTGCTCAATGCACTCAAGTCTGGCGCCACAAGCAAAGAGATCTCTGCGCACTTATTTATTTCAGAGGCAACAACCAAGACCCATCTTGGTTCTATCTATAGAAAATTTGGCGTAAGCAATCGCACCCAAGCAATTTCTTTGGGTCTATCTAGCGGAGTTATCTCCAAATAAAACGGAAGCAAACTTGCTGCCCCATAAATTCCAGCTCCATTGATCAACAACCCAAGCTCTTCCTGCTTGCCCCATGCTGCTCATACGCGCAGGATCGGCAAAAAGTTCTGTCACAGCTTTGCTAATGGCGCGAACATCACGGCCATCAACAACTAAGCCTGTTTCCTCTGCAAGCACAGCATCCGGTGCTCCCCCTGATGAACCTGCAATAACTGGCAGGCCACACGCACTTGCCTCTAGATAAACAATTCCTAAGCCTTCAACTTCAAGTCCTGCAAGACGAGAACGCGATGGCATTACGAAAATATCACCGAGTCTGAAATATCGTGGAAGATCTGTATATGGCACTCTTCCTGCAAAAACTACATGCTCTTCTAACTTATGACTTCTAATGAGAGCATCAAGTTTCCTCTTGCGCGGACCAATCCCAACAAATAGAACAACCGCGCTTGGTTCTTGCTTAATTATTTCTGGCAGCGCTTCTAAGAGACGGTCTTGCCCTTTGCGGTGAACTAAGCGTCCAACGCAGAGAATAACTTTTTTTCCTTCTAAGCCATACTGCTGAGCTAATGCAGCATCTTTTGGTCCAGGTGAAAAATGATCAATGGGAATTCCTGGAGCTATCTGCACAAGCCGAGATGGATCAGAAATCGATCTACTCATTGCTCTCTTGGTGAAATCTCCAAGATAGGTGAGCGCATCAAGGTTTTTTGTGATGCGCTTTAGTATCCAATTAAATGGAGGTACTTTTGCCCACCAGACTTCATGTCCGTGAGTGAGTGAAACTAAGCGCTTTGCCCCGCTCCTTCGCAGGTATCCTGCCATCCAACCAAGAGGAGTTGCAGCGCCAAACCAAATAATCTCTGATTGATACTCTTTCATAAGCTTTGCAACAGCGCGATTTACTCTAGGCGTTGGAAGTAAAACTTTGCTTTTATCTCGAATAACAAGTGCACCTGTGCGGGCACTTAGTTCCTGATCAAATGCACGGGAGCCATCTTGTGCAGATGTGTAGATAAGAAGTTGCGAGCCATCTAGGTGATCAATCAGGCCAAGAATGAATGTTTCGATACCACCTGCGCGAGGACCTAGGTCATTGGTGACAAGCAATACCCTGCGCTTGCTAGAAACGGCGAGCTCCTGCGTATTTGAGATACCCAAAACTAGAACCAAATGATTCAACCTTCACACGAGCTCCCGGGTGAGGTGCATTCACCATTTGATTTCCCCCAAGGAAAATCCCTACGTGATCCACATATCCACTTCGACCAAATGCAAAAAACACAAGATCACCATGTTGCAACTTATTGCGAGGTATGGA
>CAIUAO010000131.1 GCA_903897155.1 uncultured Actinomycetes bacterium
GGCGCATTGGGGCCTGATTCCAAGTTGGAGTAAGGATGCATCAAGAGCTTCTAATGCCATTAACGCCCGGGTTGAATCGATTGCAGAAAAACCAAGTTTTAAAAGCGCGCTTAGATCTCGTAGATGTTTAATACCTGCAAATGGATACTACGAATGGGCAACAGAGCTAGGGCCTTATCCTCCGAAGCAGCCTTTCTATATTTCACATAAAGATTCATCTCTTCTTCCGATGGCTGGTCTTTTTGAATATTGGAAAGATCCCGAAACAGGGCAGATGATTACTTCAGCATCGATTATTACCCGTGAATCTGTTGGAAGCATTGCAACTATCCATCACAGAATGCCGGTGATGTTGCCGAAAGATCGATGGAGCATGTGGCTTAGCAGTACTTCACTTTCAGAGGCACAAGTGCCTGAGTATCTAGATCTTCTAGAGACACCAGATCCAGAAGCAGGTTTGCAGTTTCATCCTGTTGCACCTCTTGTGAATAATGCACGCAATAGTGGGCAGGAGTTATCAGCGCCCATCACACTGGGGGAGCCAGAGACGCTCTTTTAGTTCTTTCTTAAGAGCACTTGCCTCTGTCAGAGGTTATCACTATCTTTCGAACATATGTTCGATAAACCAGCTTCAAGCCCCCAAAGCCGCGCTCAAGGGCCGCTCAAGCCTGCCCCTGCCCGCGTGCTTGCCCCTGAAGGTGAGCCGATCGAGTTTGTCTATAAGGGCGTTCACTTTCATATTCATTCTGTCTTATCTAGATGGCGCGAATCTGGAGGTTGGTGGAATCGCATGAGTGATGGAAGAAATCATCTAACAGAGGAGAACCTCTTTGATGATGGCGGCAAAGGAATGTGGAGAGTGGAAGCTGCCCCCGTTGGAACACTTGCCACTTTTGATATCGAATTTGATGAGATCACTCATGCCTGGCAGATACGCCCAACATCTCGCCCTCAATAAATCGATCAAATCATGCATAAAGATTTTACGCATCTGCGAGTAGCAAGTGGATACTCATTTAAATACGGAGCTGCTCATGTGGAGGAGCTTGTTAGCAAAGCAGCCTCCTATGAGATGAGTGCGCTGGCACTGAGTGACCGAGACACTATGGCGGGTGCTATTCGCTTTGCCCAAGGGTGTGAGGCAGCCGGCATTACACCGATACTTGGAATCAATATTAGTTTTATTCAAAAGAAATACCGCATCACACTTCTTGCTCAAGGCGGGCATCTCTCATCGCTTTATCGTCTTGTAACAGCTATCAATATGAATAGCGATGAAAAGATCTTGAGCCTAGATATCTTGGAGAAATTTCAGGAGTATTCAAAGAACGTTCTTATTCTCCATGGCCCTGAATCTGCGCTCGCTGCCTCTATCGCCGCAAGGCGAAGTAACGAGTCACTCTCTATCTATCACTCCACCGGTGAGTACTTTGCTGATCAAGCCATAGAGTGTGTGAGCCACTACGCGCAGGGCGATGGTCCTTACTCCACATCACATGCAGGCAAGATGCTTGGTTTTGCTAGAGATAACGACCTACCTGCAATTCTTACAAATGCCGCAAGAATGCTGGGACGCAAAGATGGACCCATTGCAGATGTCTTAGATTCTGCCCGTCATCTGCGATCACTCAGTGGTGAGATCGTAGAGCGCAGCAATAGTGAGGGATATTTAAAGAGCACAGCGCAGATGAGCGCTGTCGCTGATGAAATTGCCAGGCGCGCTGGTGAGCGCAATGGAAGATTACTTCTTAAAACAACACAGGAGTGGGCGCAGAGAGCGCTCTTATCTACGCGCAATGACATTGGTTTAGGAGATATTCACTTACCTGAACCAGAAGTACTAGGAGCTGTTGATCACAGCGCTCTTGTTCAACAACTGCGCCAGCGATGTGAAGTTGGTTTATCAAGTAGATATAGCGGAGCGCCTTCTGTGGCTGCAGCAGAGCGTTTAGAAGATGAGTTATCTGTGATTGATCAGCTCGGCTTTCACTCCTATTTCTTAACGGTTGCAGATATTGCCGGCCGAGCCCGCAAAAAAGATATCCGTGTATCAGCCCGCGGAAGCGGGGCAGGTTCTCTGATCTGTTATCTCCTTGGCATATCTAATGTAGAGCCGCTCTCGCAGGGTTTATTGATGGAGCGTTTTTGTTCACCGCTGCGACATGAACTACCTGATATTGATATCGATGTTGAATCCCATAGACGACTTGAGATCTATGACGATGTCTTTAAGGAGTATGGGGATAGTGATTGGAGTAAGCCGGGTAATCAATCACGGTGCGTAACAGTTGCGATGGTTGAGACATATAGAGCGCGTCACGCTATTCGTGACGCAGGGGCTGCCTTAGGGATCTCACCTATGGAGATCGACATGATTGCTAAGTCGATGCCGCATATCAGAGCAAGGAACATATCTAGCGCACTTGCCAAGCTTCCAGAACTTGCTCATGTAAAGATGGATGGAGCAATGATGAAAGCACTTGTTCATCTTGCTGGCGCTCTTGATGGACTTCCTAGGCATTTATCTATGCATCCATGCGCGATCGCGCTTTCAGATATTCGTCTTCAAGATTTTGTACCGATAGAGCGCAATGCCAGTGGATATCCCATGGCGCAGTTTGATAAAGATGATGTGGAGGCCCTAGGGCTACTTAAGCTAGATATTTTGGGCGTTCGTATGCAATCGGCAATCGCCTACGCCCTAGATGAGATTGAACGTATTGAAGGAGCCCGGTTAGATATTGATCAGATTCCTCTAGATGACAAGAAGACATTTGATCTCATCAAGTCCACAAAGACCTTAGGTTTATTTCAAATTGAAAGCCCAGGCCAAAGAGAACTTGTGGGAAAGTTTGCGCCAAATACCTTCACCGATCTGATCATTGATATCTCTCTCTTTCGTCCAGGTCCTGTGAAGAGCGACATGATCACTCCTTTTATTAATACCCGCCATGGACATAGAGAAAGGCTCTTTATTCATGAAGATTTAGAAGACATTCTTGCTGAGACAGAGGGCGTTGTTGTTTTTCATGAACAAGTTATTCGCTTAATCGCAACGCTCACTGGTTGCTCCCTTGCACAAGGAGATGAAAAACGCCGCGCACTTGGCACACCAGAGGGTCAACAAGAAGTAGTGGATTGGTTTTATCCCACCTCCCTTGCCCGCGGATATTCAGAGAAGGTAGTCAGAGAAGTCTGGGATATCTTGCGGGCATTTGCTTCCTTTGGATTTTGCAAAGCACATGCTGCAGCCTTTGCACTTCCCACATATCAATCAGCTTGGCTTAAGACACACCACAGCGCAGCATTTATCGCCGGAGTCCTTGAGCATGATCCAGGGATGTATCCCAAGAGATTGATCATTGATGAAGCAAGGCAGTGGGGGATTCATATCGCACCGATTGATATCAATCTCTCTGATGGCAGCTATCACGTGGAGAGAACATCGGTATTAACGAGGCCTGCTTATGTGGCAACAAATACACAATCAACTGGAGCTGTACTAGAACTTCCAGATGCCAGCGGTTATGCCATCCGAATGTCGCTGAGAGATATTGATGGAATAAGCAGCAATGAGGTAGAAACAATCTCTGCTGGTCGTCCCTATATAGATATTGCAGACTTCATCTATCGATCAGGAGCGAGTTATCCCACGGCCCAGGCGCTTATTTCTATTGGCGCCTTTGATCAACTTCACGGAGTAGATAAGGGGCTACTTAACCGTAGGGATTTGCTCCTGAAACTTAAAGATATGCAGGGTTTTGTCAGTAAGAAAAAGCCAAATAATGCTCAGATATCTTTAAATCTCCTCTCCTCAGATATCACTCCCAGTGGCCTGCCTGATATGAGTAAGTCAGAAATCTTGCAACAAGAATTTATCCATATGGGAATGGATATTTCAGCTCATGCGCTCAGTGAGTATGCGCAGTTTCTCAATCACATAGGAGCTATGCGCTCTTGTGATCTGATTACTAAACGCTCAGATGAGCTTGTCCTGGTTGCTGGCGTAAAAGTCTCTCTTCAAACACCGCCCATTCGTTCAGGCAAACGCGTAATGTTTTTAACCCTCGATGATGGATATGGATGTAATGACTTAACTTTTTTTGAAGATGCTCAAGCCGATTGTGCACAGATTATTCGCAGTTCCTCCCTCATCCTGGCAAAAGGACATGTGAGAAAGACAGGGCCTCGAGGAATTTCTATTAGAGCAACATCTGTATGGGAGCTGAGTAAAGCCTTTAACTCTTGGCGCCAGAGCTCTGCTCACGCTCAAAATTAGCTCGTTAACATTCCCGTAATACGCACTTGGCAGTATGCCCACCATGATCGAGGAAATTAGCCGTCAAGAAGAGTTTGTTCTGCGCACACTAGAGGAGCGCAGTATTCGCTTTGTGCGGCTCTGGTTTACAGATGTTTTGGGTTACTTAAAATCTGTTGCGATTGCGCCAGCTGAACTTGATAACGCATTTGCTGAAGGTATTGGCTTTGATGGATCTTCCATTGAAGGATTTGCTCGCGTTACTGAATCAGATATGTTGGCAAAGCCAGATGCTGCAACTTTCACGATCTTGCCGTGGCGCACACAAGCGCCAGGAGCAGCAAAGATGTTCTGTGACATCACTCTTCCTAATGGATCACCTTCCTTTGCTGATCCCCGTCATGTTTTAAAGCGCACACTGCAAAAAGCGGCTGATATGGGATATACCGTCTATACACATCCTGAAATTGAATTCTTCCTCTTTAAAAATGCTCCAGAAAAAGGAGTGGCGCCTATTCCTGTGGATCAAGGCGGATATTTCGATCACATGCCATCTGCTGTCGGCCATGACTTTAGGCGTCAAGCAATCACGATGTTAGAGGCAATGGGAATTAGCGTGGAGTTCTCCCACCATGAAGGAGCTCCAGGACAACAAGAGATTGATCTGCGCGATGCTGACGCGCTGACCACGGCAGATAACATCATGACATTTAGACATGTAGTCAAAGAGGTAGCGCTGGATCAAGGTTTCCATGCATCCTTTATGCCAAAGCCATTTACCGATCACCCTGGTAGTGGAATGCACACACATATTTCTTTATTTAAAGGTGAAGAGAATGCTTTCTATGAAGAGGGCGCATCTCATCAGCTCTCAGCGGTAGGAAGATCTTTTATTGCAGGTATTTTAAAATATGCACCAGAGTTCACTGCAGTCACAAACCAATGGGTGAATTCTTATAAGAGACTCGGCGGCGGAGGAGAAGCGCCAGCCCTTATTACATGGGGAGATAACGATCGAAGCTCTCTTGTGCGCATCCCGGCATATAAGCCAAACAAAGATGCTTCTACCCGTATTGAAATTCGCTCACCAGATGCCGCATGTAATCCATATCTTGCCTTTGCTGTCATCATCTCTGCTGGTCTTGCTGGAATAGAAGAGAAGTTAGAGCTGGCGCAAACGATCTCTGCTCAATCTCTTCCTGGAGATCTCAGCGCTGCGATTGCTGCGATGGAGAGTTCATCTCTTGTGCGTCAGACCTTAGGTGAGCATGTATTTGAATACTTCTTGCTCAATAAGCGCGCGGAGTGGAATGAATACCGCAAGCAGGTCAGCGCCTATGAACTTGATCGCTATTTGCCCGTTCTTTAAAAACGTGTATTCTTTCATCATGAATTCACGCAGCCTCCTCCTTCGCTGCCGCGGCAGGGCCAACTAACCGGTCCCTCTGCCCGCGGGGTTTGGTGTTGTCCGGTTAAACCAAATCCCAGCGAAAAAATAAGGAGTGCTTGAAATGAAATACCCAGAACAACAACCTTCATCGATGCCTAAGCATCGTTACGCGCCATTTATTCCTGTTGATTTAACCGATCGCACATGGCCAACAAAAAAAATGTCTAAAGCCCCCAAGTGGTGCTCAGTTGATCTTCGAGATGGCAACCAAGCTCTGATTGATCCGATGGATGCTCATCGCAAGCTCACTATGTTCCAGTTGCTTGTGAAGATGGGCTACAAAGAGATCGAAGTAGGTTTCCCTTCTGCTTCTCAAACTGATTTTGATTTCGTTCGCAAGATTATCGATGAAAACCTCATCCCAGATGATGTGGTCATCCAAGTCTTGACCCAGGCACGTAAGCCTTTGATCGAGCGCACCTTTGAATCAATAAAAGGCGCCAAGCAAGCAGTCGTGCATCTTTATAACAGCACATCTACTCTGCAGCGCAGAGTGGTATTTGGCCAAGATAAAGAAGGAATCAAGAAGATTGCAACAGAGGGAGCCCAGATCTGCCAAGATCTTGTGGCTAGCGTTCCTGGAACAACAATCTTCTTTGAATACTCTCCTGAGTCATATACCGGAACTGAATTGGAATATGCCAAAGAGGTATGCGATGCGGTCAATGACATCTGGAAGCCAACACCAGATCACAAGACCATCATTAACTTGCCTGCAACTGTGGAGATGGCAACACCAAATGTCTATGCCGACTCTATTGAGTGGATGCATCGCAATCTTAAGTACCGCGACTCCATCGTTCTGAGCCTTCACCCGCATAATGATCGTGGAACAGGTGTTGCTGCTGCAGAGCTTGGTTATTTAGCAGGAGCCGATCGTATTGAAGGAACGTTATTTGGAAATGGTGAGCGCACAGGCAATGTCTGTCTTGTCACCCTTGGTCTTAATCTTTTCTCACACGGAATTGATCCTCATATTGATTTCAGCGATATCGATGATGTGCGCCGCACAGTTGAATATTGCAATCAACTTCGTGTTCCTGAGCGTCATCCCTATGGCGGAGATCTTGTCTTCACGGCATTTTCTGGAAGTCACCAAGATGCAATCAAAAAAGGTCTTGAGCATATGGAGCGCGACGCGAAAGCGGCCGGCAAAGAGATTGATGACCACACATGGGCAGTTCCATACCTACCTATCGATCCAAAAGACATTGGTCGCACCTATGAAGCAGTTATTCGTGTGAACTCTCAATCAGGTAAGGGAGGTGTTGCTTACCTTATGAAAAATGAGCACCACTTAGATCTTCCTCGCCGTTTGCAGATTGAATTCTCACAAGTAGTTCAGGCAAAGACAGATTCAGAAGGCGGAGAAGTCAGCCCAGAAGAGCTATGGAAGATCTTTGAAGATGAATACCTTCCTGCACCTAGTAATTCATGGGGACGCTTCACCTTTGATTCCATCGCTCAGAGCTCACAAGTAGGCAAAGATGTTTCACTTACCGTTGCACTTACTGACGCTGGAAAGAAAGAGACCCTTACTGGTACTGGAAACGGACCGATTGCAGCGTTTGTTGAGATTCTCAACTCTCACCTAGGTAAAACTCCTGTGCGCGTACTTGATTACTACGAGCACGCTCTCTCATCTGGTGGGGATGCATCTGCTGCTGCCTATCTTGAGTGCGAAGTAGGCGGAAAAACCTATTGGGGCGTTGGAATTGATCCAAGTACAACCACAGCTTCACTTAAGGCAGTGGTGTCGGCGGTTAATCGAGGTCTTGGCAAGTAAGGATCGGTAGCCTTACCGCGTGTCTGTATACCGTGATCAAGCAATAGTGCTTCGCACCCAGAAACTGGGTGAAGCAGATCGCATTATTACTTTATTTACACGCGAACATGGACGTATCAAAGCAGTTGCAAAAGGTGTGCGCAGAACTAAATCACGATGGGGCGCGCGTTTAGAACCCGCATCTCATGTTGATCTGCAACTCTATTCAGGACGCAGCCTTGATACCGTCACGCAAGCTGTCAGCATTGAAAACTTCGGTGATGAGCTCTCTCTTGATTACCAGCGCTGGACAGTTGCCAGCGCAATATTAGAAGCAGCAGAGCGCTTTACCTCTCAAGAGCATGAACCCTCGCTGCAGCAATACTTATTAGTTGTTGGCTCTCTTAAAGCACTTGCCCATGAAACTTATGATGCATCTTTGATATTAGATGCCTATCTTCTTCGCTCACTTGCTGTTGCCGGTTACGCGCCATCTTTGATGAATTGCTCACGCTGTGATGCACCGGGTCCTCATAAATACTTCTCACTTGTCGGAGGCGGATCAGTCTGTAATACCTGCAAACCATCTGCTGCGCCGACTCCGCACCCAGAGACACTTGAACTTATGCAGCAACTCCTCAGTGGAGATTGGGCAAGTGCGGTAGGCAGCGATGCACGATATAGACGCGAAGCATCTGGGCTCATTGCCGCATATCTTCAATGGCATCTAGAAAGAGGTTTACGTAGCTTGCCTCTTGTAGAGAGAATATAGGTATGGCCCAGAAAGCACCGAAGGTTGCAAACGTTCCCCATCACGTTGCAATCGTGATGGATGGCAACGGACGCTGGGCAAAAAAGCGCGGCCTTGCTCGCACAGAAGGACATGCAGCAGGTGAAGCAGCGCTGCTTGATGTTGTTCATGGCGCAATTGAAATTGGTGTTAAAGAGTTAAGTGCTTATGCGTTCTCAACTGAAAATTGGCGTCGCTCTCCTGAAGAAGTGAAGTTCTTGCTCGGCTTTAACCGCGATGTATTGCGCAGGCGCCGTGATGAGATGAATGAACTTGGCGTGAAGATCCGCTGGGTAGGAAAACCAGGGCGCTTATGGAAATCTGTTATTAGCGAACTGGAAGAAGCAGAGGATCTGACAAAGAAAAATAAAGTGCTCACACTTAATATGTGTGTGAACTATGGCGGTAGGGCTGAGATTGTCGATGCAGTCGAGAGGATTGCCGCTGATGTTTCTAAGCGCAAGATCAAGGCGGATGCAATCACAGAGAAGTTATTAGAGCGCTATATGTATGCGCCAAAGATGAGTGATGTTGATCTTTTCCTTCGCACCTCTGGTGAGATGCGTACCTCCAACTTCTTGCCATGGCAATCGGTCTATGCAGAGATGGTCTTTATGGATGTCTTGTGGCCAGATGTTGATCGCAGGACTCTATGGAAGGCGATTGAGATCTATAACGAGCGCGATCGTAGGTTTGGTAAGGCTTAAGTAGTAATTCTTGCGGGTAGACTTGCCCTCATGCACACCGCAATCATTCTTGCTGCGATTACCTCAGTAGCAACAGCATGTGGCGGCTTTCTAGCGGTCAAGGTTAAAGACCGCACACATATCATCTTGGGACTTGCTGCTGGGCTCATGCTCGGGCTGGTTTTCTTTGATTTAGTTCCCAGCGTCTTTGAAAATAACCCAAGTAAGTTCGGCGGGGTAAGAAGTGTTGGTCTTGCCATAGTTCTGGGATTTTTGATCCTTCACTTATCTGAACGACTCTTTGCAACACATGAACCACATGACTCTCACTACGGAGAAGATGAGCATCACACGCACTATGCAGGCTCTCTTGCCGGTGTTGCGATGGTGGGCCACGTCTTTGCCGATGGTTTAGGTGTCGGAGCAGCTTTTAAGATCAGCCATTCATTGGGTATCGCAGTATTTGCAGCGATCATGGTGCATGCATTTAGCGATGGCTTAAATACCGTGACATTTTTGATTAAAGAACATTTGTGGTCTTCTAAAGCACGTTTGCTGCTTCTGCTTGACGCATTTGGCCGCATTTCAGGAGCGGCAGTGGGTTCATATGTTGCTTTTAGTACCAACTGGGTTGCTTTGTATCTCGCCCTCTTTGCTGGCTTTGTTATTTATATCGCGACCTCTCACATCTTGCCCGAAGCTCACTCACGTCATCCATCCCGTTGGACGTTGGTGGCAACGATCCTGGGCGTGCTGATCATGTGGGTAGTTGTGGCAGCAGGGGCATAAATTTAGGAAGCCAAAGGCGCTAAACTTTTACTCTTGCGACCAGCAAGTACATAAGCCGACAGCCAGCCGGACCGAAGGAGCACAAGATGGCCGCAGATAGACTTGAAACAATTGTTAGTTTGGCAAAGCGCCGCGGATTTGTTTATCCATCCTCTGAAATTTATGGAGGACTACGCGCCGCTTGGGATTACGGCCCATTAGGTGTTGAGCTAAAAAATAACGTGAAGCGTCAATGGTGGAAATCCATGGTGCAAGGACGCGAAGATGTCGTCGGTTTAGATTCCAGCGTTATCTTGGCGCGTGAAGTCTGGCAAGCATCAGGACACGTAGAGACATTTACCGATCCACTCACTGAGTGCACCGCATGTCATAAGCGCTACCGCGCTGATCATCTAGAAGAAGCATTTGAAGCAAAGCACAACCGCAAGGCAACATCGATGGATGAAGTAAATTGCCCAAACTGCGGAGTAAAAGGAAAGTTCACCGTTCCTAAGCAATTCTCTGGTCTTCTTAAGACGTATCTAGGCGCTGTGGAAGATGAATCAGGTCTTGCTTATCTTCGCCCTGAAACAGCCCAAGGTATCTTCATTAACTTCGAGAACGTTGCGACAACCTCTCGCAAGAAGCCGCCCTTTGGTATCGGGCAGATCGGTAAGTCTTTCCGTAATGAAATTACCCCAGGTAACTTTATTTTTAGAACCCGTGAGTTTGAGCAGATGGAGATGGAGTTCTTCGTTGTTCCTGGAACAGATGAAGAATGGCATCAATATTGGATTGATACACGCCTGGCTTGGTATAAAGATCTAGGAATCAATCCAGATCGCCTGCGTCTATTTGAGCATCCAAAAGAAAAGCTTTCTCATTACTCTAAGCGCACCGTAGATATTGAATATAAGTTTGAATTCAATGGAACAGAGTGGGGCGAGCTAGAAGGTATCGCTTCTCGTACTGACTTTGACCTTAAAGCTCATAGCGCAGCATCTGGAAAAGATCTTTCACACTTTGATCAAGAATCTGGTGAACGTTGGGTGCCATTTGTTATTGAACCTGCAGCAGGTGTGGATCGCTGCACACTGACATTTATGATGGATGCTTTCACAGAAGATGAAGCGCCAAATTCAAAGGGTGAGATGGAAAAGCGCGCTGTGATGAAGCTAGATCACCGCCTTGCTCCTATTAAGGCAGCTGTACTTCCACTTTCTCGTAATGCTGATCTCTCACCTAAAGCGCGAGATCTTGCAGCAGAGCTACGTAAGAACTGGTCTGTTGATTTCGATGATGCAGGAGCAATTGGTCGTCGCTATCGCCGTCAAGATGAGATCGGTACACCATTTTGTATCACGATCGACTTTGAGTCACTAGAAGATAACGCTGTGACTATCCGCGCGCGAGACACCATGGCTCAAGAGCGTATTGGTATTGATCAAGTGCAGGCATGGCTTGCACCTCGTCTCCTTGGTGCCTAAGTAGCCATGCTCACACAGATAAAACCACTTCGTCTACCTATTGCTAATGGGCAAGTTGCTAATAACGAAGTTGTTTTAGATACACCTGTTGTTTTAGCTCCTATGGCAGGTATTACCAACTCAGCCTTTAGAACACTCTGCCGTGAACAAGGCGCAGGGTTATTTGTTTCAGAGATGGTGACTGCGCGCGCGCTGATTGAACGCCACCCAGAGACAATGCGCTTGATTACACCAGGAAAAGGTGAAACACCGCGCTCTGTTCAACTCTATGCAGTGGATCCTGTTGTTGTGGGCAAAGCAATCACGATGCTGATGGAAGAAAATCTTGCCGATCACATCGATTTAAACTTTGGATGTCCTGTTCCTAAGGTGACACGAAGAGGCGGGGGAGCAGCGCTTCCTTTTAAGCGCAAACTATTTTCGGCAATTGTTGAGAGCTCAGTAAAAGCAGCAGCGCCCTTTGGTGTTCCAGTAACAGTGAAGATGCGGGTTGGAATTAATAGTGATCACCACACATACCTTGAAGCAGGAAAATCAGCAGCAGATGCAGGAGTTGCTTGGGTTGCTCTGCATGCTCGCACAGCAGAACAGATGTATGAAGGCCAAGCAGATTGGTCTGCAATCGCGCGCCTAGTTGAACATATGGCGCCAACAGGAGTTCCTGTATTAGGTAATGGCGATATTTGGTCAGGTGCCGATGGAGTGCGCATGGTCAATGAAACAGGATGCGCCGGAGTAGTTGTGGGCCGAGGATGTTTAGGCCGGCCATGGCTCTTTGCAGATTTAGTGAGTGCATTTAAGGGCGAGGCATCCCCGGCACAACCAACGCTCTTTGAAGTGCGCCAAGTGATGATGCGTCACGGGCAATTGCTTGTTGAATTCTTTGAATCAGAAGGACGAGCCATGCGAGATTTTCGAAAGCATATGGCTTGGTATCTCAAGGGTTTTTCTGTGCCAAGGGCGCTTCGGGCAAACTTTGGAATGGTTTCATCCTTAGGTGAACTTGAACATTTGCTTAATCAGCTAGAAGACCAGCAATACCCAGTAGATATTGCAGATGCTCCCCGGGGGCGCCGTAGCCACGGCCGATCAGTGCATCTTCCAGATGGATGGCTTGATGATCCAGATGA
>CAIUAO010000132.1 GCA_903897155.1 uncultured Actinomycetes bacterium
CCATGCAGGTATGCCCACTCAGAGCCGCTCCAATTAAAATCCGTTGCTCCCAACTGATAAATCTCAAGACCACTTGCGTTAAATGCTGACTTAGTGCGCTTAGTGACATCTTGAATAACACCAAGAACACCGATAACCGGGGTAGGCAAAATTGCAACAGAACCTGTCTGGTTATAAAAAGAAACGTTTCCACCGGTAATCGGCAAGCCCATCTCTAAACAAATATCTGCAAGTCCGCGAACAGTTTCGGCGAATTGCCACATGACCCCAGGATCTTCAGGGGAACCAAAGTTCAAACAGTTAGTAACAGCAAGGGGCTTTGCCCCTGTTGTTGCAATGTTTCGACATGATTCAAGAAGAGCAAGCTTCACGCCCTCATATGGATTCAAATATGACCAGCGAGCATTGGCATCGGTGGAGACTGCAACGCCGAGGTTTGTCTTCTCATCAATGCGGATCATTCCTGAATCTTCTGGCTGAGTAAGCACAGAGTTGCCTTGAACGTAACGATCATATTGATCTGTCACCCATGACTTATCGGCAATATTGGGAGCACTTATAAGTTTGAGGAAAGCGGCTTTGATCTCTTGCGGATCTGTTGGAAGAGGAACCTGCGCAGGTGTGAGAGTCTCAAAGTAAGCAGGCTTTGCCATGGGGCGCTCATAGACAGGACCATCATGAGCAACGGTGCGAGGTGGAACATCAACAATTAATTCTCCATTAAAAGTAATGTGGAGATGTTCACCATCTGTCACCTGCCCAATAACAGTTGCTGTGACATCCCACTTACGACAGATTCTCATAAAGTAATCGAGCTTGGAAGGTTCAATAATCGCGCACATACGTTCTTGAGATTCAGACATCAAGATCTCTTCAGGAGACAGTGATGGGTCGCGCAAAGGAACTTTCTCTAACTGAATAGCCATGCCACCAGAACCAGCAGAGGCAAGCTCACTTGTCGCGCACGATAATCCTGCGCCACCTAAATCTTGAATACCAATAACAAGATCAGCAGCAAAGATTTCAAGAGAACATTCAATCAATACCTTTTCAGCAAAAGGATCTCCTACTTGAACAGAGGGCCTCTTTGTTGCTTTGCCTGTAGCAAAAGTTTCAGATGCCAGCACTGATACCCCGCCGATTCCATCTCCGCCTGTCTTTGCGCCAAAGAGCACAACAAGATTGCCAACACCGTGGGCTGTTGCAAGCTTGATATCTTCATGTTTCATTACGCCAACACATAGAGCATTGACTAAAGGATTTCCGGCATACGTTTCATCAAAGACAACTTCTCCGCCAATATTTGGTAGTCCCAAACAGTTTCCATATCCACCAACACCAGCAACGATTCCTGGAAGAACCCGGCGTGTATCTGGTGCATCAGCGGGGCCAAAGCGAAGAGGATCCATCACTGCAATAGGACGAGCGCCCATAGTCAGAATGTCGCGAACAATGCCACCTACTCCTGTTGCTGCGCCTTGATAAGGCTCAACAAAAGAAGGGTGGTTATGTGATTCAATTTTAAAAGTAACTGCGTAGTTCTGTCCGATATCAACGACTCCTGCGTTCTCACCAATACCAACGAGCAGTGCATCTGACTTCACAGCTTTTTCGCCAAATTGTTTCAGGTGAATCTTTGATGATTTATAAGAACAGTGCTCTGACCACATCACTGAATACATCGCGAGCTCTGCTCCGGTTGGACGGCGCTTTAATATCTCTTGAATGCGCTGGTATTCATCTTCCTTAAGTCCAAGTTCTTTCCACGGCATCTTCTGATCTGGTGTTGATGCTGCGTTTGAAACTGTATCTAGCGCCATTAGCGACCAACCAAAGAATGCAAGACGGAAGTGAAGAACTTCAGACCATCAGTACTTGGTCCTGTGAGAGATTCAATTGCTTGCTCTGGGTGCGGCATTACACCAACAACATTGCCTCTAGCGTTGCTTATACCTGCAATATCGTTCTTAGAGCCATTGGGATTTTTGTCTGCGTAGCGAAGAACGATGCGTCCTTGCGCTTCTAACTCGGCAAGAGTTGCATCTGATGCTTGAAAAGAACCTTCGCCGTTTTTAATAGGAATAACTATGCGATCACCTTTTGAATATTCGGTTGTCCATGGGGTATTTGTGTTCTCAACAGTGAGCGCTTGATCGGTGCAGATGAAGTGCAGATTCTGATTACGAGTCAGAGCGCCTGGCAATAAATGTGATTCACACAAGATTTGAAAACCATTACAGATGCCAAGAACGGGAAAACCATGTTCTGC
>CAIUAO010000133.1 GCA_903897155.1 uncultured Actinomycetes bacterium
GTCGTTGCACCAAAAGCAGCAGCACCTGCCGCACCTGCCGCACCTGCCGCACCTGCAGCACCAGTCGTTGCACCAAAAGCAGCAGCACCAGTTACACCTGCAGCACCTGCCGCACCAAAAGCAGCAGCACCAGTTACACCTGCCGCACCAAAAGCAGCAGCACCAGTTACACCTGCAGCACCTGCCGCGCCAAAAGCAGCAGCACCTGCTCCAGCAGCTGCAACCGCTGGTTCTGCTCAAGCAGGATTACAACTAGCACTTGCAGATGCAGCAGCTAACAAAGCACAAGCATTAGCAGCGGCTGGGAATAACGCAGCAGCTAAAAAAGCAGCAGTTGCTCAGTACACGGCGCAAGTTAGAGCTATTAAGAAAGCAATTGCTACTACACAGAAGTAATTTGCTTTGTTTTACCCAATAAATTCTGAAGTTGCTTCGCTATTTTCATGTGTACAACTTAAATTTGAAGGCATCTTTGAACATGTATCGCAGAGTAAAATTAATGAGTGGCAAGAAGCAGTCGAGCAATTGCGAAAATCTTTTGTAGCCGCGCCGCACTTTTCACATTCCCCAATAACCTTAGTCTTATCGCTGAAGTTGATAGCCATTCGGGCGTCAAATGTGTAGAGAGAACCCTCCCAAAGTCCGTCATCTCCATATTTCTTTCCGTAGCGAACTATGCCGCCTTCAATTTGATAAACCTCTTTAAAGCCCCGTTTAACCATAACCGAAGACAATATTTCACAGCGAATTCCACCCGTACAGTAAGTGACAATTGGCTTATCTTTTAAGTGGTCGTATTTACCGCTCTCAATTTCTTCGACAAAATCCCTACTTGTGGTTACATCGGGCACTACTGCATTTTTAAAGCGCCCAATTTTGGCCTCAAAAGCATTACGTCCATCAAAGAAGACAACATCATCCCCACGCGATTCAACTAACTTGTTCACTTCATACGGCTTGATATGTTTTCCACCTTTTACAACACCATTCTTATCGACATCTATTTCATGGGGTGATCCAAATGCGACAAGCTCACTTTTCACTTTAATACTAAGACGAGGGAATTCATTTCCCGTGCCATCTGACCACTTGAAATCAATGCTTTTAAATCCAGGGTATTTCTTGGTCGCACTGACATATTTCTTAAGTGAGGGTAGGTTCCCCCCGAGTGTTCCATTAATTCCATGAGGGGCAATAATGACTCGACCATTTAGTCCCATTGATTCAGCAAGTCCTTGCTGCCAAAGGCGAATTGCTTCTGGGTCTTCCAGGGGAGTGAAGGTATAAAAAAGAATGACCTTCTGTAGATTTTTGCCCCGAGTGAATTCCATGATGAATTCTAACTCTGTTTTCAAGTTTGCCCAATTTTCTCGCATAAGGAGATAGGGCAGTACGATTCATGTGTGAGAAGCAAGCGGGAGACTTTCTGGGAGAGAGTCTTTGCCAGCACAGTTGTCATCTACACATTTTGCACAACATTTGTTGTTTATAAAGAGCTTGGAAAGTACGGAACAAACTGGGTTATTTTTTTTATAATCGATCTCCCAACTTCTTGGTTTTACGGAATTGCTGTATCTCGATTAGTTGGTTCATTTGTCAAAAAACGATGGAATCAAGTTCAGAAATGGGCCTTGCTTGCGGCCATTAATTTTGTACTTCCCCAACTCTATATATTATTTAGTGCGCAGAAAGCCCCTCACAGCGTTTACGTCATTATCTATGCAGTCATAGCGGCTCTTGCCGTCTTTGCTTTTGGTGGCATCATTTCGCAAATTAGAACGGCAAGAAACGAGGAAAATAGGGTGAGTAAAGAATGAAAAACTGGAGTGGAAATATTGAATATAGACCCGCAGAGATTGCCCGCCCCTCAAGCATTTCAGAGCTACAAAAAGTTGTAGCAGATTCAAGCAATGTTCGAGCATATGGAAGCGGACATTCATTTAATACTCTTGCCGATACCGATGGAACTCTTATCGCATTTAGTGAATTTGATAAAAATATTGAAATAGATTCATCAAAGATGTTAGTACGTGTTCCAGCTGGAGTGAGATACGGAGAAGTCGCTCCCAAACTTCATGCAAATGGCTTTGCGCTTAGGAATATGGGATCACTACCTCATATAACAGTTGTGGGTGCAACTTCCACCGGTACACATGGCTCTGGAGTTGGAAATAAAAACTTATCTGGATCAATAGCAGAAATTGAACTCATCACGGCCACTGGAGATGCAATTACACTTGATCAGTCAGAGTTACCAGCCGCCCGTGTTGCACTAGGTTCAATCGGAATTATTCATCATTTAACACTTGATATTGTCCCTACGTATGATGTTGCTCAAACAGTTTATTTTGACCTGCCATTTGTTCAACTTATAAGTAACTTAGATGCGATCCTTAGTGCTGGATATAGTGTGAGTGTTTTGAGTATGTGGGGTGATGAATTTGTAGATCAAGTCTGGGTTAAATCTAAAATTGGAACCAACCCAGTGCTTACTCAGAATGAGTGGTTTGGGGCAAAACTTGCGACTAGAAAGTCCAACCCAATTAGGGAAGCAGATAGCGCAGCAGCAACAGAACAGTTTGGCCTCCCGGGACCATGGTTTGAACGCCTACCTCATTTTAAATTGGATTTCACGCCAAGTTTTGGCGAAGAGTTGCAAACTGAATATTTCATTGACAGGAAAGATGCGCCTGCTGCATTAAACGCAATATATAAAATTCGTGAGGAGTTATCTGAGCTGATTATGGTTTGTGAAATGCGAACGGTTGCACAGGATGAAAATTGGCTAAGTGAAGCATATGGACGGGAGACATTCGTATTTCACTTCACATGGAGGCCAAATATCCCTGCAGTTGAAAAACTACTTTTAAAGATTGAGGCTTCTCTTGAGCCATTTAAGGCAAGGCCCCATTGGGGTAAAGTTTTCACAAATAATGCTTTTGATTTTTCATCTCTATATCCAAAATTTAATTCATTTCTTACTTACAGGGGTACATATGACCCATCACGTAAATTTGTAAATAAATTGCTAGAAACTTGGGGTTTTTAACTACTAGGGAAGTGGCCCTATATATTTCTTATACCCTGATTCCCAATTAGTCATAAAAACTGACTGGGCTGCTTTGAGCGTTACCTGTCCGGCACAAAGTAAGTCATGCATTCGGTTTTCAAGCTGATCTTTAACGGCCGCACCGAGGCGAATATTTCTAGGTTCTGGCCACAAGTTTTGAACACTTGCGGGGCTTCCTCCAACTTCAAGAGGAACTTGGTGATCTTCTTCGTAGTCTTTGAGTGACATATCACCATCTAGGTTATAGCCGCTATGAAGCTGGGAATATTTTAATTGGTTCGTGTAAGTAACCGGCGGTCTAACTGTTCTAGTCCAGCCACTTACGCAGACATTGCTGTGAATATTTGCTTGCGTGACTTGTGGATTCGTCACCCCAGGCGTTAGTAACTTGTTGGGCAAGCCAGTTGCTTCGGTGTACGGTCCAGCAGTACAAGCCGCTAAACCGATTGTAGCTACAATAAGAACACCCCCAGCAAATGAGGCAATAAATTTTGAAGTTCGCCTTTTGATATTAGATTCGTAAATACTTGTTTTTATATTTCTTTTAACTCTCATCAAGGACACTTAAACCCAAACTCACTCTCAACTTCAGTAGGCACTTTGCCACATCCAACATTGGCCGTTCCAAAATCTGTAACTATCCAATGCTTCTTGCCAACAGTAGCAAAACCATATGCATTGTCTGTGACTGGCAGATAAGGAACTGTGGAAAAAATTAACCATTGTGGATTGATTTTTGAACTGCGAACACCAGTAACTGCAGCGAAGTAATCGTCACCTTGCATTTGTGAATTCTGTACAACAGTCGTTAAGTCACTAATTGTTGTTTGA
>CAIUAO010000134.1 GCA_903897155.1 uncultured Actinomycetes bacterium
GGCCCTTCAGTGACTAAAACATTAACTGCATCTAGGTCACATAAACCTGCGCCCGCGATAAGAGTGTCACTTTTGTGTTGGTCTGGTGTATCTCCAGGACCAAGTGCGGCAGCAATACCGCCTTGTGCCCATTTCGTAGAGCCTTCATCAATGTTTGCTTTTGTTACAAGTAGGACTGAAAGATTAGCTGCTCGTGCGTTAAGCGCTGTTGTTAATCCGGCTACTCCAGAACCAATCACAATGACATCTGCGCGCACGGTCCAGCCAGGTTTGCTGGTAAATAACTTCATGAGCCCGCCGCCATCCCCATATTGTCGAGCAAACGGACCCCATCTATCCACCCAGCAACAATTGCTCTTGGATTAAGCGTGGAAGAGTCAGCAATCTCAAAGGTTGACGGATCTATAACCTCTGCATAATCCAATGTAAGAGCTGGCTCGCTTGCCAAAATCTCTTTCATGGAGGCCTTGGACCCAGAACGTAGCGCCCTGGAAATCACCAATGCCGCCTTACGGCCTTCTGATGTCAAACGTACATTACGTGAAGATAAAGCAAGTCCATCGGAATCACGAATAATTCCGCCCGTGATTACTTCAACTGGAATATAACTTTTTGTAACCCACTTCTTCACAATATGTAATTGTTGAAAATCTTTTTCACCAAAAATTGCCCATCGTGGATCGACATGCTTAAAAAGTTGATTGATGACGGTTAAAACTCCGTCAAAATGTCCTGGTCTTGCGGCACCCTCAAACTTATTACCTATTTCACCAGCACTGATCTTTTTTACTTCACCATTAACCTTTAAATTTTCTGGGTAGATCTCATCAACGGTTGGCGCCCAAATCCGAGTGGCACCAGCGGCAAGAGCCTTCTTGCTATCGCCCTCTAAATCCCTTGGATACTTTTCTAAGTCTTCGGAAGACTCAAATTGGAGAGGGTTAACGAAGATACTTACAACAACATTATTAGTAAGCGTGCGCGCATGTTTAATCAATGACACATGGCCATCATGAAGTGCGCCCATCGTAGGGACGAAGGCGATATCACCATTACTTGCGGACATTTACTGGCTCCAGTCCTTTCCGGTACCGGGCGTGCAGGTAAAAGTTTACCCTGCAATGTGTTGAAGTAATACTCCAATTTTCCCGTATCCAGGAAGCACTGCTTGTGGGTCAATCTCAAACCACGGTGATAAAACAAAGCTTCTCTCGTGCGCCCTGGGGTGGGGCAAGGTAAGTAGTTGCTCATCCATGACAAGTTCTTCATAAGTAATGAGATCGAGGTCTAAAGTGCGTGGGCCCCAACGTTCTTCTCTAACTCTTCCTGCTTTATTTTCAATTGACTGTAAGAGAGCTAATAATTCAAGTGGTTGTATTTGAGTATCAGCAATTAATACTGCATTGAGATAATTTGGCTGCTCTGGGCCACCTACAGGAATAGTTTCATGGAATTTAGATACCGCTTGAATATCAACTGATTGGCCTATCTGATCAATTGCATCAGAAAGTATGGACCGAGAGTCACCTAAGTTAGAACCAAGAGCAATAACTACTTTCACTTGGTGCGCATAATTCTTACTGCGATATCCCCTACTTCAACACCAACTGGGGCATCAGGCTTATGCACAACAACTTCAATACTTTTTACAGGAAACTCTTTGAGTACCTTACTTGCAATGATTTCCGCTAAACGCTCAATTAAATTTACAGGCTCACCAGTAAGTATATTATTCACAAGTTTAATTACTTTAGAATAATCAATAGCATCTTCTAAAGAGTCACTCTTTCCTGCTTTTTTAGACTTAGGAGTAAGTGAAAGATCCACAAGAAAGCGTTGCCCGTTTTTACGTTCTTCCGGATAGACACCGTGGAATCCATGCGCTGAAATAGCAAGTATCTCAATTCGATCACTCATGCCCCTAGCTCCATGACAACTTTAATTGCATCAACATGAGGTTTTACGCTGTGGGTACGAACGCCCCAAATACCTTGCTTTGCTAACTGTGCAGTCAAAGCAATAGTTGCCGATTCTCTCTCATCTGGATTAGGAGCATCGACTAAATCACCTAGAAATCTTTTTCGAGAAACACCTACAAGCAATGGGTAGCCAAGTAACTGCAAACGATCTATGTTCCGAAGTATCTCCCAATTATGTTCAGAAGTTTTCGCAAAACCAATTCCAGGATCCAAAATGATTTGCTCTGGGCTCACGCCTTCACTGATAAGTGCAGACGCACGCTCATCAAGTTCATCTTTAACTTCTTTGACAACATCTTTATAAATTGCTTGTTTTTGCATCTCATCTGAATGTCCACGCCAATGCATGGCAACATATTGAACACTTGGATTTTTTGAAATTAGTTTTGCCATATCAGGATCAGCAAGGCCTCCACTTACATCATTAACAATGCTTGCACCTGCTGCGATTGCTGCCCGAGCAATCTCTGATCTTGTTGTATCCACACTGAGTGTCACTCCGAGTGGCTGCAGCTCTGTAATAACAGGAATGACTCGATCTCGTTCTTCTTCAACACTTACTCGGGCGGCGCCGGGCCTTGTTGATTCACCGCCAATATCAATAATGTCTGTACCTTCTTCAATCA
>CAIUAO010000135.1 GCA_903897155.1 uncultured Actinomycetes bacterium
AGTTGCCGATCAGAGAACATTTGAAGAAGTCCG
The DNA here is from genome assembly GCA_903897155.1 of uncultured Actinomycetes bacterium. Classification (GTDB taxonomy): domain Bacteria; phylum Actinomycetota; class Actinomycetes; order Nanopelagicales; family Nanopelagicaceae; genus PALSA-747. The sequence continues at coordinate 34 of CAIUAO010000135.1, forward strand.
CCAGAGCCTTGTGATTTACCCGTGCAGGGAAATACTGCTCACAAGTGATGTGAAAAAACGTGCCTCTTATCTTGAAAGTGAATTTCCAGAAGTAGCGCAGATGGCTCACAAACTTGCCCAAGGGATTTACGTTGATGGGATGGAATCTTTACTTGGGGCGCTATCTGGTGAACTTGTTTCACTTATTGATCTTCTGCCTAAGGGTTATGAAGTCATCACACTAGATGCCCCTCGCATTACATCTAGGGCTCTTGATTTAATCATGACGAACAAAGAGTTCTTAGAAGCATCATGGTCAAGTGCTGCAATGGGAGCAGATGCACCAATAGATCTGAGTGAACAACTAGAACGCGGGGGATATTTTGAGCTAGATGATTTACCCGGTTCATCTTCATGGTCATCTATTGATCCATATGTCAGTGATGCTGAGCAATTAGGTAAAGCCCAAGTATTTCGCGCCGTGCATACATATGGGGGCAAAGTAGAAGAGGTGATTGCCGATACAAAGAAGTGGCTTGCAGAGGGTTCTTTAGTTATTTTTACCGCAGCAGGACCCGGAATAGTTGAGCGTTATGCAAAGCTCTTTCAGGAAAGTGATCTGCCTGTTCGTTTACTCAAGAATTTCTCACCAGATCTGACTCGAGATGCAATCTATGTGCTCACAACGCCTATCGAGCATGGCTTTGCTTGCGATGAATATAAGACGGTATTTATTACTGAAAAAGACATATCAGGGGTTCAAAGCAGTAATAAAGATCAAGCACGTATGCCTTCTCGTCGCAAGAAGGCGATTGATCCTTTAGAACTTAAGCCCGGTGATTACGTAGTACATGAACAACACGGTGTTGGTAGATATGTTGAATTACTTCAAAGGAGAGTTGGTAGCGTCTCTAGGGAGTATTTAGTCATTGAGTATGCATCTTCCAAACGCGGACAACCTGCAGATCGTCTCTTTGTCCCTACTGATTCACTAGAACAAATCACGCGATATGTAGGCGGGGAAGCACCAGCAGTTCACCGCATCGGAGGAGCAGATTGGCAGAACGCTAAGAAGCGCGCCCGAAAAGCAGTGAAACAAATTGCAGCAGAACTTATTCAGCTCTATGCAGCGCGCATGAGCGCTCCTGGTTTTGCATTCTCACCGGATACTCCTTGGCAGAGAGAGCTTGAAGCATCTTTTGCCTATGTTGAAACTATTGACCAGCAATCAACTATTGATGAAGTAAAAGCAGATATGCAGCGTTCTTATCCGATGGATCGGGTTGTCTGTGGAGATGTGGGATATGGAAAGACAGAGATTGCCATTCGCGCGGCATTTAAAGCTGTGCAGGATGCAAAACAGGTAGCCGTACTTGTTCCAACAACACTTCTTGTGCAGCAGCACTTAAAGACATTCCAGGATCGCTATGCAGGCTTTCCAGTTCGAGTAGCTGGCCTATCTAGGTTTAATACGGCAAAAGAAAGTAAAGAAATTCTGGAAGGTATTACTAGCGGTTCTATCGACATTGTTATTGGTACGCACCGGCTGCTCTCCAAAGATGTGACTTTCCGTGATCTTGGTCTTGTGATCGTGGATGAAGAACAGCGCTTTGGTGTTGAACATAAAGAAGAACTAAAGAAAGCACGGACTAACGTCGATGTGCTCTCTATGTCAGCTACTCCCATTCCGCGCACACTTGAGATGGCAATTACGGGTATTAGAGAGATGTCGAATATCACCACACCTCCAGAGGAACGACATCCTGTACTGACATATGTGGGCCCATATGAAGAGAAGCAAGTAACTGCTGCTATTCACCGTGAGCTATTACGCGATGGACAAATCTTCCTTATTCATAACCGCGTAGAGAGTATTGACGCCGTTGTTATTCGCTTAGGGCAATTAGTTCCAGAGGCGCGTATTCGCGTGGCTCACGGGCAGATGGGCGAGCGAGAGTTAGAAGATGTGATCTTGGGTTTTTGGAATAGAGATTTTGACATCCTTGTTTGCACAACCATCATTGAGAGCGGAATTGATATTCCTAATGCCAACACACTCATTGTTGACCGGGCTGACACCTTTGGGCTTTCACAACTTCATCAATTGCGAGGACGAGTGGGACGAAGTAGAGAACGCGCCTATGCCTATTTTCTTTACTCACCTGATAAACCTCTTACCGAAATTGCCCATGATCGCCTGACAACAATCGCTACGAACACAGACTTAGGTTCTGGCATGCAAGTTGCTCTTAAAGATCTAGAAATACGAGGCGCTGGTAATTTGTTGGGCGGTGAGCAATCTGGCCATATCGCAGAGGTTGGCTTTGATCTGTATATGCGAATGGTCGGAGAAGCAGTCGAAGACTTTAAGACCGGATATGTGGATGCAAATCCACGAGTGAAGGAATGCAAAGTAGAACTACCGATTACTGCTCACTTGCCGGTGGAATATGTTCCTTCAGAGCGATTACGCCTTGATCTATATCGCCGAATGGCAGATGCTCATGATGACGCCGGACTTGATGGGATTGTTGAAGAACTTGTTGATCGGTTTGGTGCGTTGCCGATGGAGGCTGTGAATCTGATTGATGTTGCAAGGCTTCGCGTCTTAGCTAAATCAAAGAACTATTCAGAGGTAGTGCTGCAGGGTAAATTCTTAAAAATTGCGCCCATCACCTTGCCTGAATCAGCGCAGCTGCGTCTTGAGAGGCAATATCCAGGTTCTCTCATTAAAGCGGTCACACAAAGCATCCTGGTTGCAAGGGGATCAGAGGTGAATTGGCTTGGCGGCGGTGACATAGGAGATACTTCACTCCTGCCGTGGGCTATGGGAGTCCTAGCTAGTCTTTAATACAGGAGATCCATGAAGAAGATCGTTGCCCTTATCGGCGCAGGAGTACTTGCCATCACACTCACCGCATGTGGATCATCTGCGATTGAAGCATCTGTTGGCAGTGACAAGGTCACAGTCTCTGATGTCACAACAAGTGTGAATAACATTCTTGCTGAGCGCAAAAAAGTTGATACAACTGGAATGAATCTTCCAACTGGAGATGCCCTTGATCTTTATGAATTAAATTTTCACCTCATTGCATACTTACTTGCCGATACTGCAGCTCAAAATGGAGTCTCTATTACACCTGCTGAGATTGCAGCTCGTCGTGCTTCAATTGTGAGTCAAGTTGGATCAGAAAGCGGAATGCCTAAAGCACTTGTTGGAGCAAATATTGCGCCAGCAGATTTCCCTATGTATCTCAAGACAGTTTTATATGAAGAAGGTTTAGCGAAGAAGGTACAAGCACAAGGTGTGGCTGCGGCAGATACACAAGCTGCATTACAAAAGCTTGCTTCAATAGTTAGCGAAAAACTAAAAGTGAAGGTCAATCCAAAGTATGGAATTTGGGATGGCCTGCACTCAGTCGTTACTGCGCCGGCTGGATCAGCACCTGCTCCAACACCAAGTACATCTAAGTAAGTAACCTATGAGTTCAGAGCTCTTACGCCTTCGCCAGGTGATGGACCAATTAAGGTCCCCTGGCGGATGTCAGTGGGATGCTGAGCAAACCCATGAAAGTTTGCTGAA
>CAIUAO010000136.1 GCA_903897155.1 uncultured Actinomycetes bacterium
GCATATCCCACAGCAGCTGGTGTGCCAGATTCAGGAACAGGAATAACAAGATCAGCAATTGCTGGGCTTTCCTTTGCTAGCTGTTCTCCTAGCGCCACACGGGTTGCATGAACATTGCGTCCTGCAATAGATGTGTCAGGGCGAGCAAGATAAACGTATTCAAAGATGCAGCCCTTGGGCTCAGGAGTTGCCCACATTGTTGAGCGAAGACCGTTTGCATCAATTGCAATAAATTCACCGCACTCAACTTCGCGAACAAATGATGCACCGACAATATCTAGGGCAGCAGATTCAGAGGCAACGACCCAACCACTCTCTAACTTGCCAATAACAAGTGGCCGAACGCCGTTTCTATCTCTTGCCGCATAGAGAGTTCCTTCATCCATAAAAACAAGCGAGAAAGCACCTTTGAGCATAGGCAAAACACTTAGCGCACTTGATTCAAAGTTCTTTCCCTCTTGAGCAGCAATAAGAGCAGTCATAATCTCTGTGTCAGTTGTCGCTCCCATGTCATGAGCATCTGTTGAAGGAGCGAGCCTGGAAAGTGCTTCAGCTAAATCACCTGTGTTTGTCAGGTTTCCGTTATGAGCAAGAGCGATTGAGCCATGATCTGTTGAACGAAGTGTTGGCTGGGCGTTAGCCCAGACAGATGATCCTGTGGTGCTGTAACGACAGTGACCGATAGCAATATCACCCGTCAGTGTTGCTAAATCATTTTCTGTAAAGATCTGAGAGACAAGACCCATATCTTTAAAGACAACGATGCGCTTTCCATCACTTGTTGCAATTCCTGCAGATTCTTGTCCGCGGTGTTGAAGTGCATAAAGACCATAAAACGTGAGCTTTGCTACTTCTTCTCCTGGCGCCCAGACACCAAAGACGCCGCACTCATCTTGTGCGTGCGCTTCTTCGCTAAATAACTCGTGTGTGAGTTTTCCGTCTGGTCTGCGCGTCACTCTGTCATCCTAATTGTCCCGGCTGCTGCTTGAAAGACAGAAGATAAATCGGCGCGCTCACCGCTGGCTTGTATGGCGCCATCATGGACGCCTTGCTGCCAGGTGAGTGATCCATCGATGAGATCAAAGAGCGTATCGGCGTTCATCTCTACAACATTGGGCGGTGTACCCCGCGTGTGCTTGGGACCATTCACACATTGAATGGCAGCAAAGGGTGGCACTCGTAGTTCTACTGATTTTCCTGGAGCAATCATGCTGATCTGCTCCAGTATCGCTTTTACTTGCGCGAGAACGAGCGGATCACGGGCCATCAGTTATCCAAATAACTTCGGAAGAGTTTGTGTATGTGCGCTGCGTAGCTCGGCAAGAGGAATTGTGATCTCATTTACTGTGAGCGCATCTCCGCCAGTTGTTCCGAGCTTAAAGAGAGGAATATCAAACTTTGTCACAAGAGCGCTCAGCGCATCGGCGTTCTTTGGATCAATTGTGATGAGAACACGTCCTGGTGTTTCAACAAAGAGAAGGAGTGATTCATATCCGGCTGGTGAGGTGATCATCGCCCCGATGTCATGTGGCAACATCGCTTCAGTAATTGCTGCAGCAAAGCCGCCATCAGAGAGATCATGAGCGCTTTCAAAGATGCTCTGTCCTTCTAAGAGAAGATTAATCAGACGCATCTGTCCTGCAACATCGGGAATTGGAGCGCTATCGCCCATCTGCCCATGCAGGTATGCCCACTCAGAGCCACTCCAATTAAAATCCGTTGCTCCAAGTTGATAGATCTCAAGACCACTTGCGTTAAATGCTGACTTAGTGCGCTTAGTGACATCTTGAATAACACCAAGAACTCCAATAACCGGGGTAGGCAAAATTGCAACAGAACCTGTCTGGTTATAAAACGAAACGTTTCCGCCAGTAATCGGCAAGCCCATCTCTAAACAAATATCTGCAAGTCCGCGAACAGTTTCGGCGAATTGCCACATAACCCCAGGATCTTCAGGAGAACCAAAGTTTAAGCAGTTAGTAACAGCAAGGGGCTTTGCCCCTGTTGTTGCAATGTTTCGACATGATTCAAGAAGAGCAAGCTTTACACCCTCATAAGGATTCAAATATGACCAGCGGGCATTGGCATCTGTAGAGACTGCAACACCGAGGTTTGTCTTCTCATCAATGCGGATCATCCCTGAATCTTCAGGTTGAGTAAGTACAGAGTTGCCTTGAACATAACGATCATATTGATCCGTTACCCATGACTTATCGGCAATATTGGGAGCGCTTATAAGTTTAAGGAAAGCGGCTTTGATCTCTTGCGGATCTGTTGGAAGAGGAACCTGCGCAGGTGTAAGAGTCTCAAAGTAAGCAGGCTTTGCCATGGGGCGCTCATAGACAGGACCATCATGAGCAACGGTGCGAGGTGGAACATCAA
>CAIUAO010000137.1 GCA_903897155.1 uncultured Actinomycetes bacterium
GGCGCATCACCACTTGGAGCACTTGATGAGTGGGTAAATGTGAAGTGTCCAACGTGCGGGGCAGATGCCAAGCGTGATGCTGACACGATGGATACATTCTTTGATTCCTCTTGGTACTTTCTTCGTTACACAAGCGTGAATGACACCCAAAAGGCTTTTGATGACGCGGCAGTAAAAACATGGCTCCCTGTTGATCAATATGTCGGGGGAGTTACACACGCGATCTTGCACCTTCTTTATTCTCGCTTTTTCACCAAGGTATTACATGATCTTGGTTATTTGAATTTCACTGAACCTTTTACAGCCCTTCTCAATCAAGGAATGGTGCAGATGGATGGCTCTGCGATGTCTAAATCGCGCGGCAATCTTGTGCGCCTATCTGATGAGCTTGCAACCCATGGCGTAGATGCAATTCGTCTCTCCATGGTTTTTGCTGGCCCACCAGAAGATGACATCGACTGGTCAGATGTTTCACCAGCGGCATCATTTAAGTTCTTGAATCGTGCATGGCGTTTATCTGGTGACGTTGAGAGCAAGCCAGGAGTTGATTTCACTAAGGGTGATTTAGCGCTTCGCAAGGCAACAGCCAAGAGTCTGAATGACATTTCATTTGCTGTTGAAACATTCCGCTTTAACGTTGCCGTTGCGCGTGTTATGGAGCTTGTGAATGTGACACGTAAGGCAATTGATAGTGGATGTGGCCCAAAAGATCCTGCTGTGAGAGAAGCTGCAGAAGCGATTGCGCTCTCTTTGTCGCTGATTGCTCCATACACAGCTGAAGATATGTGGGAGCGCCTCGGACATAAGCCAGCAATTGCTCTTGCTGGATGGCCAACAATTGATCCATCCTTACTTGAAGAGGATTCAGTGACCGCTGTTCTTCAGATCAACGGAAAGATCAAAGATCGTATTGAAGTCGCGCCAAATATCTCTGATGCTGATCTAGAAAAGCTTGCCTTCCAGAACCCTGCGATCAAAGCAGAACTCGGGGATAGCAAGGCGCAAAAAGTTATTACTCGTGCGCCTAAACTTGTTAACATCGTTATTTAATACACAAGCAATAACCTCTGAAGAAAAATAGCTGCCTTCTTTGGCTTAACGTGCCGCTATGTTCGAATTTCCGCAATTTAGCAATATACAAAAGCGTGCTATTTATATAGCCCTTGCCGCCGCCCTTGCCGTGGGAGCGCTCTTCTTCTCTCTTTCACGTGGCAATGCACAACCTTCCCCGCAACCGACGATTACTCCGGTCTTTACTCCTGCGCCAGTAATTCCTACAACGATCGTTGTTGATGTCTCAGGAAAGGTATTACACCCTGGTATTTATACGCTGCCTCAAGGATCGCGCGCAGCAGATGCGATCAAAGCAGCCGGTAAACAACTGCGAGGTGTATCTATGACAGATATCAATTTGGCACAGGTGCTCTCCGATGGCCAACAGATCATTGTCGGAGCCCCGCAAGTTGTAGCCAGCTCATCTAAAGGCAGAAAAGGCAGCGCGACAAGTAAAGCAAAGATCACGAGTGGCACAATTAATATCAACACAGCAACAGTTGCGCAGTACCAACAACTTCCAGGTGTTGGAGCGGTCATGGCAGGAAGAATCTTTGCTTTTCGCACCTCTCATGGTCCCTTTGCAACGATTGATGATTTAAGCAAGGTCAGTGGAATGGGCAAGAGCAAATTCGCCAATCTCAAAAGCTTTATTCGGGTGTAAGGCCAGATCTTCACCTTTTTGTTATAGGTGTTGCGATCTGGATAGGCGCAGCCGCTGTTGGTTTGATCTCACCGATATGGATGATGCTTGCGATTCCGCTCATCGCATGGCTTATTGGTTGGCATCAAAGCACAGCGGTAGTTCTTATTACCGCTCTTCTTGCAGGCGCCCTTCTTATGGGGATCAGGCAGAGATCACTCTCTCATTCATTTCTTTCTCCGTTTTTAGATAAGAAAACAAGCATCTTGCTTGTTGCATCTGTTCGCACAGATCCTGTACTGGGCCAACCCAAAGTAATGAGCGGGTATACAAGACCGGCAACAACAACGATGCTCGTAACCGCAATCTCTGTTGAAGTAAATAAGACGCTCTATAAAACACATCTTCCACTTCGCTTCACCACGCCCCAGCAGATTCACTTCTTACCTGGAACTGTGATCTCATGCAGGGGGATTGTGTATTCCACATCAGAAAAACGTGTAGCAGGACTCTTCGCCGAAAGAGGTGTGATCACAGTTCTGCATGGAGCAGGAACAATCGGATTAATTTCTGGCGCAGTTCGCAGTGATTACAGAGCAGTTGCAACGCGTGTGGGAGGCGATGCGGGAGCTCTCATGCCTGGGTTTGTATTAGGTGACACATCACTTGAAAGACATCCCTTTGTCGTTGATATGCAACGTGCAGGACTCACACATTTAACTGCTGTCAGCGGTGAGAACTTCGTTGTCATCGCAGCATTCATGATGTGGTTCCTGCAATGGTTTATCACTCGAATTCGGATTCGCTTATTTATTAACTCACTTGTGCTCATTGGCTTTATCTTTCTTGTGCACCCATCGCCATCTGTGCTTCGCGCAACGGTCATGGTGGCTGTTGTGCTCCTTGCTAGAGCGCGTGGGCAAAAAGCATCTGCAATGCCAGCACTTGGCTTAGCGATCGCCTTACTTATTCTTTTAGATCCATTCCAAGCCATTGATCCTGGTTTCGCGCTTTCTGTTGGAGCAACAGCGGGGATTTTGCTCTTCTCACAGCCAGTGACTACATACCTAACTCGCTATTGTAAAAGTGAGAAGATCGCTTCACTTGCAGCAATCTCAATCTCAGCAAATTTAATATGCATGCCAATCGCCGTAGCAATCTCAGGAGAGTTCTCACTGACTTCACTGATCAGCAATATTCTGGTTGAAACCATAGTTGGGCCAGTCACCATTGTTGGTTTTCTTGCCGCAATACTCTGTCCGTTTCTTCCATCCCTTTCATACATCATGCTTCTGACCCAAAAGCCGTTAACCGCGTGGGTCTGCATAGTTGCCAAGATTTCGGCAAAAGTTCCTGTGATTGCCATCAGTAAAGGCTTTTTAGGCGCGGGGATTATCACCCTTGTATTCCTTTGTGGGTGGATCACTTTAAGATGGCGCTCGTGGGCATAACGCTAATTCAAGGGGCAGAGGATCTACTTGCCGACCGCGCAATTGCAGATGTTGTTGCGGCAAATAAAGAGGCGACTGTTACCCAATTAGATGCTGAAACTTTAGAGCTCGGTGGGATTACCGACGCCCTTGCGCCCTCTCTATTTGGAGATGCACGCATTATCGTTATTAGAGCAATTCAAGATTTAGCTTCAGATTTAGCTGATGAAATTACAGAGTATCTAGATAATCCAGATACCGGCGTTGAGCTAGTTCTTTGGCATAAAGGTGGGGTTAAAGGCAAAGCCCTGCTAGAGAAGATTAAGAAACTTAAACCCACATTTATTGAAGTTGAAGCGATCAAGAAGGAAAGTGATAAGTCAGAGTTTGTGAGAAGTGAATTCTCACGCCTTGGTCGCAAGATTTCAGCAGATGCTGTGCAGGCGATTGTTGACGCACTCGGTAGTGATATGCGAGAACTATCTGCTACGTGCTCACAACTAGCATCAGATGTGCAGGCGGGATTAGCAATTGGCATTGAAGATGTGGAGAAGTTCCAACAAGGACGCATTGAGACAAGTGGCTATGACGTTGCTGATGCAACACTGGATGGCAAGACCGATCAAGCGTTGATTGCACTTCGCCAAGCACTGCAAACTGGCGTTGATCCTGTACTGATTATTACTGCGCTATCTGGATCGATCAGAACTCTTGCAAAAGTTTCGGGTGCAAATAGGGGAGCTAAGTCATTTGAATTGGCATCTTCCCTTGGATTGCCACCTTGGCAGATTGATAAGGCCAGAAGGCAATTAGGAGGATGGACTCCTTCTACTTTGGCAGGGGCTGTTGTGGCACTTGCCCAAGCAGATGCTGATATCAAAGGCGCAGCTTCTGACCCCATATATGCCTTAGAGCGCACCGTGATCGCGATTTCACGCGCGAGAAATAAGGGCTAAATCCCAGTTTGAGTGAGGCAGGCCCTGACTGATAACCTACGCATCTGTTCCTGTGGGACATTCACATACCGACCGAGTACTAATTAAAAGAATTGAGTTAAATAAGTGGCAAACATCAAGTCTCAGATCAAGCGAATCAAGACCAATGAGAAGGCACAAGAACGTAATAAGTCAGTGCGCTCATCGATCAAGACTGCGATCCGTCGCTTTAAAGATGTTGCTGCTGCTGGTGATGCTGCAAAGACTCGCGATGAACTTCGCGCCGCATCAAAGGCTCTTGATATTGCTGTTTCAAAGGGTGTTCTTCACGCTAACTCAGCTGCAAACAAGAAGTCTGCGATGGCTAAGGCAGCTAATAAGTCTTCTAAGTAATCTAGTTTCCACTGCGCTAAGCCCGGGGAAAACATGCCTGCAATACCACTAGCGCAAGCGCCGCAACCATCTAAAACAAAGCAAGAGCAGCTTCGCAATTTCTGCATCATTGCCCATATCGATCACGGTAAATCCACACTGGCCGATCGCATGCTTGGAATCACAGAAGTCGTTGAGCAGCGCAATATGCGCGCGCAATATCTGGACCGCATGGATATCGAACGCGAACGCGGAATCACAATTAAGTCCCAAGCAGTTCGCCTTCCATGGCGCTCAGGTATTGATAATCAGGAATACATCTTGAACATGATCGATACTCCAGGACATGTGGACTTCACATATGAAGTTTCTAGATCTCTCGCCGCATGTGAAGGCGCTGTATTACTTGTGGACTGCGCTCAAGGAATTGAAGCCCAGACGCTAGCTAACTTGTATCTAGCAATGGAAAATAACCTCACCATCATTCCTGTTCTTAATAAAATTGATTTACCAGCAGCTCAGCCAGAGAAGTTTGCCGAAGAACTCGCCAAGCTCATTGGCTGTCAGCCAGAAGATTGTATGCGTGTGTCAGGCAAAACTGGTGAAGGTGTTAAAGAATTGCTTGATCAGATTGTTGCTCAAATTCCTGCGCCAAGTGGGGATGCTAACGCTCCTACTCGCGCGCTGATCTTTGACTCTGTCTATGACAGCTACCGTGGTGTTGTTACATATGTTCGCGTAAAAGATGGTCACTTAACTGCTCGTGATCAGATTCAAATGTTTTCAACCGGCGTGCGACATGAAATGCTTGAAGTAGGCGTCATCTCACCAGAACCTGTTGCATCTAAAGGACTTGGAGTTGGTGAAGTAGGTTATGTGATTACTGGAGTAAAGGACGTCCGCCAATCACGTGTGGGCGACACAATTACTACCTATAACAATCCAACAAAGACAGCACTTGCTGGTTATAAAGATCCACGCCCGATGGTCTTCTCTGGGTTGTTTCCATTAGATGGCGCAGATTTTCCTCTCTTGCGTGAAGCCCTTGATAAATTACAACTCAA
>CAIUAO010000138.1 GCA_903897155.1 uncultured Actinomycetes bacterium
AAACTTATTTCCATCTGACTTTGCCATAAGCGGAATTGTTAAGCAATGAGCAGAGCCACCTTCGACTTTACGAATCAAATCCAAACCTGCGACTATATTTCCCCACTGATCACTACCGCCTAATTGTAATGTGCACTTATGACGTCGGTAGAGCTCAAGAAAATCGAATGCTTGCAAAACTTGGTAAGAGAATTCAGTATATGAAATTCCACCACTTTCTAAGCGCGAGGCGACACTATCTTTAGCAAGCATTTGATTAACACTAAAGTGCTTACCGATGTCTCTTAAGAATTCAAGCGCGGAAACAGGCGCAGTCCAATCAAGGTTATTTGCCATAATTGCTGCATTTGATTGTGAATCAAAATCTAAAAACCTTGAGAGTTGATTTCTGATTTTAAGAACCCATTGTTCAACTGTTGCGCTTTCATTGAGCGAGCGTTCTTCATTGCGTCCACTTGGGTCACCAACAAGGCCTGTTGCTCCCCCAACAAGTGGAATTGGTTTATGACCAGCAAGCTGAAAACGCCTCATAACAAGAAGAACTACGAGGTTTCCTACATGCAAACTCGGAGCAGTTGGATCAAAACCAATATAAAAAGATGTTGGACCAGCATCAAGTTCTGATACCAAAGCCTTCATATCTGTGGTTTGAGCAATCAGCCCTCTCCACTCAAGATCTTCAATAAGGGCTGAGGTCATGCGCTCATCATGCCCGAAAAGCGCTTCTGCTCGCTTTGAACCCACGTGGAAAAACCACGAATTTTTTCATCCAACTGGGAGACCTGCGCGGTAACGCTTTTAAGTGAAGTACCAAGAATCGAGTTCCGAGACTCAATAGCGGCATGTGCACTTAGGCGATCTAGCACTCCCCCGGTCAGCCTCTTATCGATCTGAGATAACTGTTCTGCAGACAGTTCGTGGATTTGAAGACCGAGTTTGTCGGCAGCAGCAACTGCTATACCTGAAATCTCATGAGCAGTAGCAAATGCAACTCCACTTTGAACAAGGAAATCGGCAACCTCTGTTGCAAGACTATGACCAGCAACGACATGCTCTTGAATCTTTTCCTTATTAAATTTTGCTGTTGCAATCATTCCCCTGACGGCAGGCAATAGAACTAATAACTGCTCAACAGAATCAAAGACCGGCTCTTTGTCTTCTTGGAGATCACGGTTATATGCAAAAGGCAGACCTTTAAGAGTCGTAAGCAACGCTGTAAGATTGCCAATAAAGCGGCCTGCTTTGCCGCGTGCTAATTCAGCAATATCTGGGTTCTTCTTTTGAGGCATGATCGATGAACCAGTAGAGAAAGCATCATCGAGTGTGACCCATCCAAATTCTTGAGTATTCCAAATAGTAAATTCCTCGCCAATCCGAGATAGGTGAACGCCAATCATGGCAAGAATGAATAATGCTTCCGCAACGAAATCTCGATCGCTCACGGCATCAATGCTGTTTCTCGTGACACTTTGAAAACCAAGCTCTGCAGCAGTAATTTCTGGAGAAGTTATGAGAGGCGAGCCAGCAAGCGCGCCTGAACCAAGCGGTGAAATGGAGTTATGGGCAAGCCAGCTTTGGATTCGCTCAATATCGCGGGCGAGGGAATGTGAATGCTTAGCAAGCTCTTGCGAGAAAAGAATTGGTTGGGCGTGCTGAAGATGGGTGAAGCCAGGGGCCATTACTCCCAGCTGAGTTCTTGCAACACCGTTGATAGTTTCGGCTAGGGCGCCCACCTCTTCACAAATATGAAGTAAATGGTCAATCAAATACAGTTTGAAATCAGCGACAACGAGATCATTGCGTGAGCGTCCTGCTCTAAATGCCCCTCCAAGTTCGCCCAGTGTGGCAATAAGCCCTCTTTCAATTGCGCTGTGTACATCTTCATCGGAATCGTTATAGGTAAAAGCCCCAGAGTGGATTTGAGCACCAAGTTCTTTGAGCGCAGAAACAATCTTCTTTGCATTCGCATCACTGAGAACCTTGGATCTCTGAAGGGCGTTAACGTGAGCAATATTTACACGTACATCATAAGGGGCGAGACGCCAATCAAAATCAACGGAACGCGAAAGCTTTTCTACAGATAAGTCTGGTCCGCTTGTAAATCTGCCACCCCATAGTGCCATTATTTTGCCTTCCCAAATAGCGTTGAGATTTTCTTTCCTAGTGCAGAGCCACCATTGGCAGTTGATGCGATCACAAGAACGGTGTCATCGCCTGCGATCGTTCCAATTGCTCCTGATAATTGCGAAGAGCCCATAGCTGAATCCAATGAACTTGCGACGAATTGGGCTGCTGCAGGCGGTGTCTTTATTACTACGGTATTTCCACTTGCAATAACAGAAAGTAATAATCCTTGTGAGGTAGAGGCAGGAGAATTCGTTGGGAGCACATAGTGCGACTCACCATTTGAGCTCTTCCCTCGCATGGCACCTAGCTCTTGTAAGTCTCTGCTCGCAGTTGCTTGGGTAACTTTCAACCCTTTGAATTTGAGCTCTTTAACAACATCTGCTTGAGAATGGATTTTGCCAGAGCTCACTAGTTGGGCAACTATTTTCTTGCGAGCCTCTGATGAGACCGTAGTTAGTTTTGAAGACTTAGTCATTTTGTGCCTCCTTGAGTGTTTTCTTAAATTGACGAATAAAGATCTGCATCTGAAGGGCGGTTACATTCAAAGCAGGGGCAATACGTATAACGTTCTTATTAGGAGAGTTCACCAAAATGCCATTCTTGACTGCCTGAGTGGCAACTTTCTCCGCAATCTGCTCATCAAGGACAATCCCAAGCAGTAGTCCTCGTCCACGAACTTCCACAACACCTGGAAGGGAAGATAAATTCTTCTTGAGGTATATCTCGGCTTTTGTCACTGATGCCAATACATTTTTTGTTACTAGATAGTCAATCGCCGCATTAGCTGCTGCGCATGCAATTGGGTTAGCACCAAAAGTAGTTCCGTGTTCTCCAGGTTTAAATGCTGGAGTCTTTTTTCCTACTGTAATCATTGCGCCAAGTGGCAATCCTCCACCTAAGCCTTTAGCCAGAGTAATAATGTCAGGTTGAATGTTTTCTTGTTCATAGCCAAACCATTGACCGGTACGACCCATCCCTGTTTGCACTGCGTCGATTGCAAATAAGACTCCATAGTCATCGCAGAGTTCGCGAATAGCCGCTAAATAACCTGTCTGCGGAGTAACAACACCATTCTCACCTTGAATTGGCTCGACAATGACCATCGCAGTTTTACGGTTTACATGCTTGATCATCGCCGCAAGATCACCATAGGGAAGAAATTTCACATCAGATAAGAGGGGATAAAACGGGGCCCGCTTTGCTTCTTGACCTGTAATAGAAAGTGCCCCCATTGTGCGGCCATGAAATGAACCAGTTGTAGAGATAATATTTTTACGTCCAGAAAGCCGCGCAATCTTTATTGCCGCTTCATTGGCTTCCGCTCCTGAATTGCAGAAGAAGACTCTTGCAGTTGGATCCCCCACCAGATCTTGAAGTCTTTCGGCTAGTTCAACACCAGGTAAATGTGCATAAAGATTGCTGACATGGGAGAGCTCACGAACTTGGGCAGAAACAGCTTTAACAATTGCGGGATGGGCATGTCCAAGAATATTTGTAGCTATCCCACCAAGAAAATCTAAATACTTCTTACCGCTCTCATCCCAGACTTCAACACCTTTTCCTTTTACTAAAGTAATTGATGGTGTCCCATAGTTTTGCTGGAGTACCTCTTTCCATCTCTCTTGCGTGGTGGGTATTTGATTAAGGGACTTTTTCATTTGGTTACGACCGTTCCACCCTTGCCCGCGATTGCGGCAAGTAAGTTCTCTGGATTTTTACCGTCGATGATCCTTGCAAGTTGTGCGCCTGATTCAAGAGAGGCAAGCACGGCTTTGACCTTAGGTGCCATTCCATCTTGGAATGTATGGGCAATACTTGAAAGTTCACTGAAAGTTATTGAGGAAATAAGTGAAGTCTCATCGGGCCAATTACGGTAGATACCTGGCACGTCGGTAATAAATATGATTTGCTCCGCTTCAAGTGCTCCAGCAATTGCACCTGCAGCTATATCTGCATTCAAGTTATAGGCAGTTCCATCTACTCCCGTAGCCACTGGGGAGAGAATCGGTAAGTACCCAGCCTGAAGAATGAGCGATAGAAATTTCCCATCTACAGAGGAGGGCTCCCCCACAAAACCAATATCAGTTTGGACCCCAGCAATTTCTGGCAGAAACTTCTTCACCCTCATCGTGTTGCCATCTCCCGTTGATAGTCCAACAGCATTTGCTCCTACTGCGATGAATTGATTAACAAGGTTACGTAGAACAGAGCCTGAGAGTGTTGACTGCACTACCTGCATTGCTTCTGCAGAAGTCTTTCGCCACCCACCGATGATCGGGGCGTCTACAGAATCCTTTGCCAGGTTGCGATTGATAGCAGGTCCACCTCCATGAACAACGACTATTTCAGTCCCTGCTTTGTGGGCTGAAGTTATTGTCTTAATTATCGGGTCATCTGATTGGGATTCATCAAGGACGTGCCCTCCATATTTAAGGACAATCATGCGCCAAGCCCAAGTGAACTCACTGCAGTTTCCTCGATCAATCCGCACATAAGGTTTGCATTTTGAATCGCCTGAGAAGCAGCACCTTTGCCGAGATTATCAAGCACACAGGAAACAATTAACCTGTTCGTGTGCTGATCGACGGCTACTTGCACTTGCGTGTAGTTACTTCCTAGGACTGATGAGGTTGTAGGTAATTGTCCTTCAGGTAGGACTGTGACAAATTTTTCATTCTTGTAAAAATCTCTATACAGCTCGTGGACATCTGCTGTGGTTAAGGGTTTATCAGTAAGGGTTGCAGTAACTGTCGTTAAAATTCCCCTTGGCATAGGAGCCAAAATAGGAGTAAAGGAAATTTTCACTGCACCAGCATTTAGCGCTGATAGCGCTTCTTCGATCTCTGGAGTGTGCTGATGTGTCCCACCAAACTTATATGAGGTCAGTGCATTCATTACTTCACTTGCCATCAGGTTACTTGCGAGCTTCTTACCCGCTCCTGTAGTGCCAGAAGCTG
>CAIUAO010000139.1 GCA_903897155.1 uncultured Actinomycetes bacterium
GCCCAAGATGAGTTGCTCCAATGGAATGATCCTCAGTTTGTTGCCGAGCAAGCTCGCACGAGATTGCATTATGTATTTCCTGGTGAGCGTCAGTACGCAGTATTAGGAGCTGGTAAACAACCAGGACAAGATCAAAGCCCTGCCGCCCCTGTTGCAAATCAAATTCCTGTAGGTATCCCTTGGTATGAGCAAGTAATTTCATCTATTACAGCAACAAACGTTACAAAATGAGTGAGAACGCATCGCAGGCAGATTTAAATGCAATTGAAAGTCAATTAGGTCGCACACCGCGTGATGTTCATGCGATCGCCCATCGTTGTCCTTGCGGTAAGCCAGATGTTGTTGAGACACCTCCACGATTAGCTGACGGAACTCCATTTCCTACTTTTTATTATGCAACGTGTCCTCGTTTAACAGGAGCAATTTCAACTCTTGAAAGCTCGGGGATGATGGCTTCTATGCAAGATCGACTATCTACAGATCATGAATTAGCTGGTGCTTATCACGCAGCACACGATGATTATTTAGCGGCTAGAGCAGCACTTGGCATGGATGTTCCTGAAGTTGAAGGGGTAAGCGCTGGGGGAATGCCAGATCGTGTGAAGTGTTTACATTCTCTTGTTGCTCACTCTCTCGGCGCTGGAGCTGGCGTGAATCCACTCGGTGATGAAGCCCTTGCCGCACTTGATGACTGGTGGTTAACAAACCCATGCGAGTAGCAGCGATTGATTGTGGCACAAACTCCATTCGCTTACTTGTGGCAGATATCCAAGAAAATGGATTCCGTGAAGTCCATAGAGATATGCAGATAGTCAGACTTGGCGCAGGTGTAGATAAGAACAAGGCATTTGATCCTGATGCAATTACTCGTACTCTTGCTGCAACACAGGACTTTGCGCGGATCATCGCTAGTAAAGGCGCGGAGAAAATTCGTTTTTGTGCAACAAGTGCAACTCGCGATGCATCTAACCGCGCGCTGTTTATCGATGGAGTAAGGCAGATACTTGGTATTGAGCCTGAAGTTATCCCAGGAAGTGAAGAGGCGGCCTTAAGTTTTCTAGGTGCAACCAAAGAGTTAGGCGCAGATCTCGCACCTCATCTAGTAGTTGATATTGGTGGTGGCTCAACCGAGTTTGTTTTAGGTAGTGGCAAGGTTGAATATGCCCGCTCAGTAAATATTGGTTGTGTTCGAATGTCTGAAAGACATTTAAATATCCAGCCTCCAAGTGAGCAACAGATTCAAGCGGCAACTGCCGATATTGATGCAGCGATTAGTGAAGCAGCAAAAGAAGTCCCATTTGCCCAAGCTAAAACACTTATTGCTGTTGCAGGAACTGCAACGACAGTTGCAGCTGCCGCACTTGGATTATCTGAATATGATCGCTACTCAATTCATCTATCTAGAATCTCAGCAGAGAAGGTGCACGAAGTCGCTGAGATGTTTGCATCTATGAATCGTGAGGAGATTGCTGCATTAGGTTATATGCACCCGGGAAGAGTTGATGTCATAACCTCTGGCTCTCTGGTTTTATCTCGAGTTATGAAAGCAACAGGGGCTAGTGAGTTCGTAGCAAGTGAGTCAGATATCCTTGATGGAATTGCATGGGGCTTGGCAAAGTAGTCACGATGGGTGAGTCTAAAAGTTACAAAAATATGGATGCTTTAGATAAAGCAATTACTAAGTGCACGCTCTGTCCGCGGTTAGTTCATTGGCGCCAAGACGTTGCGCTCCTGAAGCGAAAGTCTTATGCCGATCATGATTACTGGGGTAAGCCTGTTCCTGGATTTGGAGATCCTAAAGCGCAGATTGTGATTGTTGGCTTAGCTCCTGGTGCCCATGGAGCAAATAGAACGGGAAGAATTTTTACAGGAGATAGCAGTGGAGATTTTCTTTTCTCATCTCTATTTAGAACTGGTCTAGCAAAGATCCCTACGAGTGCATCAAAAGATGATGGGCAAGTTCTCTATAAGACGAGAATTCTATGTGCAGTGCGCTGCGCGCCTCCTGATAACAAACCAAGCACGGAAGAGAAGGCAACGTGTGCGCCCTTTATGGCAAGTGAGATAGAAATGCTTATGCCAACGGCAAAGGTATTTATTGCGCTGGGTAATTTCGCTTGGACTGGATTATTAGCACAGCTTGTTGATATGGGATTTGATGTTCCCTCTCCCCGACCAAAGTTTGGTCATGGTGTGAGCTTTAAAGCATCACTTGAAGGTAA
>CAIUAO010000140.1 GCA_903897155.1 uncultured Actinomycetes bacterium
CCCACCGTTGGCAATCGCCGCATACATTTGTGTCATCTGAAGTGGCGTTACTAAGCCATCACCTTGGCCAATAGCAAAGTTCACTGCGTCACCTGCTCGTACGATATAGCCATCGGTACAGTTTTGTTTGGCAACTTCAATGAGAAATGGTGTCAGATCAGCTTTGCGGGCACGACTCTGATAGTTACAGTAAAAATTCTTATTTGTATCGTAATAGGCCTGCTTCCAAGCACGATCAGGCAATCGGCCTGATGCTTCTGATGGTAGGTCAATTCCTGTTCGCTCACCCATGTGAAATCCTGCTGCCGCATTAAAGAAATAGTCTTTTGGATTACTCTTTGGGCGAAGTCCTCCATCTTTCACCCACTGGTCATATCCAATTTGATACCAAATAGTGTCACACGAAACTGCAATTGCATTTCTCAGTGAAAAAGTTCCTTGTACTTTTGTGTCATCATTATGGAAATCCTGGTTACCGATCTTCAGTGAGTATGGGCATTTGTAGTTTGCATTTAAGTCATATCCTGCTTGTGCAGCGGAGACAACCGATACAACTTTGAATGCAGATGCTGGGGCATACTGACCATCAGTTGCTCTTGAAAGTGCTGGAACACCATTTGATTCACTAAATAGGGCTTTTGCTTCTGCAACCGTTAAACCTTTTTGCCACATATTTGGGTCGTATGTTGGATAAGAAGCAAGTGCAAGAATGTGGCCAGTTTTTACATCCATAACAAGGGCAGCACCTGAATCTGCTTTATTTCCTTGTGAACGTGCATTTAGAACACTGCTTGCCAGTGCCTTCTCTGTTGCAGCCTGCAGCTTTGCATTGATGTTTGTCACCAAATTATTACCTGGAACAGGTGGACTATTTTGTGAAATATGAGTGACATTTTCTGTGCGATCCACGATAACTTTCTTAATTCCCGGAATTCCCTTTAAATACTTATCGTATTCGTACTCAAGGCCAGTCTTGCCGATAGCTTCACTGAGATAAACCTGCTTACTCGTATCGGCTAAATCTGCCGTTGTCACGGAGCCAACATAACCAAGTAAGTGGGCAGCATTTTCACCATCAAGTGAGGGATAACTACGAACAGGAACCGGTGCTGCGTTTATTCCTGGGTATAGATCAGAGTTTTCAAGTATTTTTAGAGCTTGTTCTTGCGTTGCTTGTTTTGTGACCGGGATTGGTTGAAAGCGAGTTCCATTCCAGCATCCAGTTCTCTGACCGATTGGTAATTCACCACAAAGTCGGGTGCTGATCCATAAATCACCATAGGCAATCTTCATAAGTGAGCCAACGCGCTGCAAGACTGCGACCCCTTTGTCTGGCATCTTGTCGAGCACGCTTCGATCAACTGAAATAACCATTCCTGGTCGATCCATTGTCATCGGAACGCCCATGTCATCCACAATTGCTCCTCTAACTTCTGGAGTAATGACGTCACGGCTTTGAATACTGAGCGCCGCATTTTGGTACTTAGAACTACTCGCAACCTGAAGATAAAATAAACGGCCCATCATTGCAGCCATAAGTGAGGCAACTAATACTTGAACTACGAAGAGGTTCAACCTTGAACGGTTATTCATTTACTTTGCCTTGATGCCGTGGTTGCTTTCTGAAATGCCCTCAAAAGAGGCAAAAATATTGGTGTAAAAATAATTGTCCAGATGATATTTCCAATAATGACAATCAGATCGCGCCCAATTGATCCATTTGATTCGCCAAGTAACAACCCAAAAAATAAATAAAATATTAAAGAGGCGCTTACTCCAAATGCTATGAGTAGAACAAATGTTAATGGAGCGGATGTAGCATCAAAAATTGATTCTCTGTTGGAAGCGAAAACGTATCCCACAAGGGTCAAGATGAGCGCCCATTGACCAAATGGACCGTTTGATGTTGGTGATAGGTCAAGCACGATACCTGCAAGAAAACCCATAATGATTGAACCATCATGATCTTCATATGCAATGAGTGCAATAGTTACTGCTAAATATAGAGAAAATCCTGCAATTGGAAAATGAATAAGAGAGACTGCAGATTCTTGAATGGCAAAAAGAACAAAGAAAAAGAACACGCTATATGCAATACGGACCGGACTCACAACTTAGGCCTTTGATTTATGTGGGGTAGGAGTTGGTGAAGCACTTAAGGAAGGTGAGGGCGTCGGTGTTGGAGTAACTAAGACCGTAATCGTTGGTTGTGGAGTTGGGCTAATAGGGTTCTTTGGCGCAACACTTGGCGCGCTTATAATCACGGAAACAACACCTAGGTCATTCAGGTTTGCATATGACCTCACTATTGCAGTCTGAGTTAATGAAGAATTTGTATGATCAACGCTAGATACTTGCCCTACGGGTACTCCTGGAACAAATGGGCGATTACCTTGACTTCCATTTGTAACTAGTACATCTCCATTTTCAATTGTTCCAGTTGGGTCTAAGAGCTCTAATTGGTATTGAGAGTTTCCCTGACCGAGTAGAACTCCAACACTTTGTGATCGGGCAATTCGAACCCCTACTTTAAAACTTGGATCACTAATTAACAGAATAATTGCCGAGTTAGATGTGACCGTCTTAACTACACCAATGAGTCCGTTCTGAGAAATAACCGTTTGATTAACACTTATCCCATCACTACTCCCAGCATCTATTGTTATGGTCTGTGAAAAACTAGCCGATGAGCCGCGGCCAATGACGCGTGCTGGAACAATTTTGTAACCACCTTGGCCTGCAAGATTCAGTAATCCTTTTAGCTGGGCAAGAGCCCCTTTGCTATCTGCTGCTTGGGCGAGCTGC
>CAIUAO010000141.1 GCA_903897155.1 uncultured Actinomycetes bacterium
AACTTCATACATAACACCGAGAAGCGTCTCTTCCATGATTGCTCGAAGGCCTCGAGCACCAGTGCCTCTCTTGATTGCGAGATCTGCAACAAGTTCTAGTGCTTCATGAGTAAATTCAAGTTCAACACCATCAATATCAAAAAGGCGCTCATACTGTTTAATCAATGCGTTCTTTGGCTCTGTAAGAATCTGCATAAGTGCTGGGCGATCAAGATTTTCAACACTTGTAAGAATTGGCAAGCGGCCAATGAATTCCGGAATCATTCCAAACTTCAATAGATCCTCTGGCATTACATCCCCAAAAATATCTATCTTTGAAATTTCCTCTTGTGACTGAAGTGTTGCATTAAAGCCAACCCCAGCCTTGCCCTTACGTCCTTCAATAATCTTCTCTAAACCAGCAAACGCTCCACCAACAATGAAAAGGATGTTGGTCGTATCAATTTGCAAGAACTCTTGATGAGGATGCTTACGTCCACCTTGTGGAGGAACAGAGGCAGTTGTTCCTTCGAGAATTTTAAGAAGTGCTTGCTGAACACCTTCACCTGACACATCGCGAGTAATTGATGGGTTCTCCGATTTACGTGCAACCTTGTCGATTTCATCAATATAAATAATTCCTGTTTCAGCCTTCTTCACATCGTAATCTGCTGCTTGGATTAACTTCAAAAGAATATTTTCAACGTCTTCACCAACATAACCAGCCTCGGTAAGCGCAGTTGCATCAGCGATAGCAAAAGGAACGTTAAGCATGCGTGCCAATGTCTGTGCAAGCAAAGTCTTTCCACATCCGGTTGGACCAAGAATCAAGATGTTTGACTTTGCAAGCTCCACTGAATCTTCACGATTGCTATCACCTGACTGAATACGTTTGTAGTGGTTATAGACAGCAACTGAAAGTGACTTCTTTGCCCTATCTTGCCCAACTACATATTGATCAAGGAATGAATAAATTTCTTGGGGTTTTGGAACCTCAGTTAAACCAAGTTGTGAAGTCTCGTTGAGTTCTTCAATAATAATTTCATTACAGAGATCAATACATTCATCACAAATATAAACGCCAGGACCGGCAATGAGTTTTTTTACTTGCTTCTGTGTCTTGCCGCAGAAGGAACACTTCAGCAGGTCACCAGATTCACCAATGCGCGTTGTCATGGGAAAATGGTAGATGAAATGAGAACAGACCGGGCGGGTTTTCCCGCTCCGGCCTGTTCGCTCTTAGAATAAATCAGAATAAATGGGGGCTACTTGTTCGCCTTACGTGAAGCAAGAACCTGATCAATTAATCCATATTCAACTGCCTCTTGCGCAGTCAAAATCTTGTCGCGCTCGATATCTTTATTGATCTCTTCAACCGACTTGTTGGAATGCTTTGCAAGCATCTGCTCAAGAAGAGCTCTCATGCGCATAATTTCAGCAGCTTGGATTTCAATATCTGAACCCTGTCCGCCACCTTCGCTATATGGCTGGTGGATAAGAACACGTGCATGTTCAAGTGCCATGCGCTTGCCCTTTGTTCCTCCTGCAAGAAGTACTGCCGCTGCAGAGGCTGCTTGCCCTAAACAAATTGTCACAACATCTGGGCGGATAAATTGCATCGTGTCATAAATGGCAGTCAAAGCTGTGAATGAGCCACCAGGTGAGTTGATATAAAGAATGACATCACGGTCTGGGTCCATTGATTCCAAAGTCAGCAATTGAGCCATCACGTCATTTGCGATGGTGTCATCGATTGCTTGACCAAGAAAAATAATGCGCTCTTCAAAGAGTTTTGTATAAGGATCTAAACGCTTGTAGCCATATGAAGTCTTCTCTTCAATAGTTGGCAGAACATAGCGATTGTGAATCTCATGGAGCTGGTTCATATTGTTTGTATTCATGCTGTTCCACCGCTTCCTGAAACTTGACCTGCGGAGCGAACAACATGGTCAACAAGACCATATTTCTTTGCTTCCTCTGCATCAAACCAACGATCGCGATCAGAATCAGTTGTAATAGTTTCAAGTGATTGACCTGAGTGAAAGGCAATGAGCTCAGCCATCTTCTTCTTTGTAAATGACATTTGCTCTGCTTGAATCTTGATATCAGTAGCTGTACCACCAATGCCACCAAGGGGTTGGTGCATCAAAATACGAGCATTAGGAAGTGCGTAACGCTTACCTGCAGCGCCAGCACATAACAAGAATTGACCCATAGATGCAGCAAGACCCATGGCAACTGTGACTACATCGTTTTTGATGTATTGCATGGTGTCATAAATTGCCATACCTGCAGATACTGATCCGCCAGGTGAGTTGATATAAAGGTAGATATCTTTATCTGGATCTTCTGCAGCAAGTAAAAGCATCTGCGCTGAGATGGCGTTAGCCATATTGTCTTCAACTTGTGACCCTAAGAAAATAATTCGGTCTTGGAGCAAACGCTGATAGACCTGATCATCTAGACCACCTGGGAATTTACCCGCGGCTCTTATCTCCACTGCTCCTCCTACTTACTACGGCTAGTTATTGCTGATTAATCCTGTATTGACCTTAACAATCTTTTAGGCCAAATGCTTCCGCAATTTGCTCACTTTCTCGCAGGAGGTTGTTCGCCCTGAGAGAAGTTAAGAGAAGGGACTACTTAATTTCCTCTGAAGCTGAGTTATCAACCTGTGGGCGGAGTCCCTCAAGATCAACGCTCTTGCCTGACTTGGTCACAACTTTCACGCGGCCCAAGACTGCGGCAAGTGCTTTCGCGCGGCCAACTTCTGAAACCATTGTTGAGATTTGGCCTGCTTCTGAAACTTCTTTAATGAATTGATCTGGAGTCATTCCATAACGTTGAGAAGCGCGAACCAAGTACTCGGTGAGCTCTGACTCATTTACTGAAATATCTTCAGCAGAAACGATCGAATCAAGAAGAATTTCATTGATCAATTGCTTGGTTGTCTGCTCGGTGACTTCCTTGCGGTGGACGTCATCTTCAAGACGCCCTTCTTTTTCAAGGTGATCGTTTACTTCTTCTTCAATGAGGTTGGCAGGAAGTGGAACAGTGACGCTCTCAATGAGTTTTTCAATCAATAGATCGCGAGCCTGCGCTCCTTGTTCAAGTCCTTTGACTCGCTCTAAACGAGTTGCAATATCTGCCTTAAGTTCAGCCAAGGTATCAAATTCACTAGCAAGCTTTGCAAATGCGTCATCAAGTGGTGGTAGATCACGATGCTTAACCGCCTTCACGGTGACATCAACATCTCCCTTTTCACCTTCTGGCATTCCCACGAGCGCTGTTTCAAAGCGCTTACTCTGCCCTGCATTTAAGCCAGCGAGCGCATCATCTAATCCATCAACCATGCTGTTTGAACCAACTTCATAAGAAATGTCGTTAGCCGTTCCGCCCTCAAGGGCCGCGCCCTTCACGGATGCAACAAGATCGATCGTGACGAAGTCACCCTTCTCAATACTCTTCTCAACGGAAGTCAAAGTTCCAAAGCGGCCTCGTAAGCCATCGATCTGCTCATCTACTTCTGCGTCAGCAATGACAACGTCATCGACAGTAATTGTCATCTCTGAAAAATTAGGTAATTTAATATCTGGGCGCACATCTACTTCAACAGTAAAAGCTAACTTCTCTTTATCAACAAGCTCAGTCACATCAACTTGCGGGCGACCGATCGCAACGATCTTGTGCTCCACGCGTGCCTTGCTATAGAAATCTGGGAGAGCAGAATTAATTGCCTCATCTAGTACAGCTGCGCGCCCTACACGCTGATCGATCATCGCTGCAGGAATCTTTCCCTTACGAAAACCTGGAACGTTGATCTTGTTAGAGATCGACTTATAGGCATCAGCTATATGTGGTTGAAGTTCATCGAAGGAGACTTCAATAGATAATTTTCTGCGAGTCTCGTTGATATTTTCTACGGCGCTTTTCACTAAGGCCCTTTCGAAGTTGGTTGTATTTCTGGTCGGGGCGGGGAGATTCGAACTCCCGGTCTCCTGCTCCCAAAGCAGGCGCGCTAGCCACTACGCTACGCCCCGCGGCGTAAGTGGGAAGTCTAAGGGGTCAAGTTCACAACTCCCAACCGAAGCCGATAGCGTTAGCCCCTCACGCAAGTAATTGCGGGTGTAGCTCAATGGTAGAGCCCCAGCCTTCCAAGCTGGCCATGCCGGTTCGATCCCGGTCACCCGCTCCAACTTTCTACATTATTCAGCTGACGAGTTGTATCAGTCCGCTTCCTGAAAATGTCGCTGCATCGGTGCCAGAACTTCCTGTTCCGTCCTTTGCAACAAAGGTGAGTGTGGTGCTTGGATCTAATGCACTTGTCGTTATTGTTCCAACAATCGTAAATGAAACACGAGAATATGAACTTACTTCATCTAAAAAGTAACCAAAAGAACTTGTAACGGAATAACTTGGAATAATTAAAGAATCTGAACTTACAACAGTCAACCCAAACCTAGGGTCATAAGAAGAAGGTTGCCCCGTGGCTAATCTTCCACTTACAATAAAAATAAACTGGTAAGACTTGTCCGGTGCTAAAGATCCAAATGGCAAACTAGATGACTTCGTACCAGGGGTCGATGAAGAAATGGCCCAAGGATTCAAAGTAACGGTTTGAACTGCGACTGTTCCACTGCTTCCCGCCGCTCCAGTATTTCCAGTAGCTCCTTGGACTCCTGCCGCTCCTTGTATTCCTTGTGAACCTGCAGCACCTGTTGCTCCGGTTGCGCCTGGCGAACCACTTCCACCGCCTCCAGACATACCCGCAATACCTTGAAGCCCTGTTGCACCGGTTG